>NZ_JBIBYR010000005.1:195769-388565 GCF_043083485.1 Streptomyces sp. NPDC014727
CTCCTCTGTGGAGTCTTCCCCCCTAGTCGCACCCAAACCCAACAAAGGATAAATGGTAGTCTTAGTCGTTTTGTGCGGCTATCATCTGGGGGCGGCGGCCCCCCCCCCCCCCCCCCACGCCCCTGGGAGGAGACGGACCGGATCAGCCGTACTGCGCACGCAGCCTCTCGTGCACCGAGGCGCCCGCCCCGGTGTGGTCCAGGCCGAGCAGCGCGGCCCCGAGCACCGGTGGCTCCGTCACCACCCGGACCACCGCCTTCGGGGCACGTACCGCGAGGAGTTCGGCGATTCTGTCGTCCAGCTGCGGGTGACGGGCCGCCAGCACCCCGCCGCCCAGCACCACCGGCGCCTCCTCGTCCAGCAGACCGAGCCTGCCCAGCGCGACCGAGGCCATCACGACGACCTCCTGCGCCAGCCGGTCCACCAGCGCGCCCGCCACCGGGTCACCGGCCGCCGAGGTCGCGAAGAGCACCGGAGCCAGCTCGTGCCGCCGTTCGAACTCGACGTGCCCCAGATGCAGCGCCTCGATCAGCGCGTACATCGAGCCGAGACCGAAGTGTCCGGGCAGCGTCCGGGCCAGCTCGGTGGGCTCACCGCGGCCGTCCTCGGCCCGCGCGGCGAACCACATCGCCTCCTCGGCCAGCCCCGCACCGCCGCCCCAGTCACCGGATATCCGGCCGATGGCCGGGAAGCGCGCGGTCCGCCCGTCCGGCACCATGCCGACACAGTTGATCCCCGCACCGCAGACCACGGCCACCCCTCGGGGCTCGTCCACCCCCGCGCGCAGGATCGCGAAGGTGTCGTTGCGCACCTCGACCGTGGCACCCCAGCCACGCGCACCCAGCGCCCGGGCCAACTGCTCCTCCTCCACCGGGAGGTCGGCGTTGGCGAGGCAGGCCGACACATGCCTGACGGCACCGGCCGGCACGCCGGACAGCTCCAGCGCCTGTCCGACGGCCGCGCCGAGAACGTCGACGGCCGCCTCGATGCCGACGGCCGGCGGCTGGAAGCCACCCCCGCGTCCCGTCGACAGAATCGTTCCGTCCGCACCGATCAGGGCCACATCGGTCTTGCTGTTCCCCGCATCGATCGCGAGGACCGCAGCGTTCACGCCCACGCCAGGTGCTCCCGGTTGTGCGCGATCAGTTTGTCCGTGAGCGCCTCGGCGTACTCGAACTGGCCGATCAGCGGGTGCGCGAGCAGTGCCTTGAACACCCGGTCGCGACCCCCGCGCAGCGCCGCCTCCAGGGCGAGGTCCTCGTACGCCGTCACGTTGGCGATCAGGCCGGCGTACAGCGGGTCCAGCTCCGGCACGGCGAGCGGCGTGGCACCCGTCCCGTCGACCCGGGCCTGCACCTCGATCACCGCGTCGTCCGGCAGGAACGGCAGCGTCCCCTTGTTGTACGTGTTGACCACCTGCACCGGGCTGCCGCCCGAGCCGAGCAGTGAGGACGCCAGGTCGACGGCCGCCTCCGAGTAGAAGGCGCCGCCGCGCTTGGCGAGCAGCGCGGGCTTCTCGTCCAGCGCCGGGTCGCCGTACATGGCGAGGAGTTCCTTCTCCATCGCGGCCACCTCGGCCGCCCGGGACGGCTTGGTGCCGAGTTCCCGTACGACCTCGTCGTGCGCGTAGAAGTAGCGCAGGTAGTACGAGGGGACGACGCCGAGCCGGTCGACGATCGCGCGCGGCATGCGCAGATCGCCCGCGATGGTGTCGCCGTGCTCGGCGAGCAGCCTCGGCAGGACGTTCTCGCCGTCCGGACCGCCGAGGCGGACACCGAGCTCCCAGGTCAGGTGGTTGAGCCCGACGTGGTCGAGATGCACCTCGGCGGGCGTGACGTCGAGGAGCCGGGCGAACTTCCGCTGGAAACCGATCGCCACGTTGCACAGGCCGACGGCCTTGTGCCCGGCCTGGAGCAGCGCCCGGGTGACGATGCCGACCGGGTTGGTGAAGTCGATGATCCAGGCGTTCGGATTGGTGCGGCGGACCCGCTCGGCGATGTCCAGGACGACCGGGACGGTGCGCAGCGCCTTGGCGAGACCGCCGGCCCCGGTGGTCTCCTGGCCGACGCAGCCGCACTCCAGCGGCCAGGTCTCGTCCTGGTTGCGGGCGGCCTGGCCGCCGACGCGCAGCTGGAGCAGGACGGCGTCGGCGTCGGCGACGCCCGCGTCGAGGTCCGAGGTGGTGACGATCCGCCCCGGGTGGTCCTGCTTGGCGAAGATCCGCCGGGCGAGGCCGCCGACGAGTTCGAGGCGGTCGGCCGCCGGATCGACGAGCACGAGTTCCTCGATCGGCAGCGTGTCCCGCAGCCGGGCGAAGCCGTCGATCAGTTCAGGTGTGTAGGTGGACCCGCCACCAACTACTGCGAGCTTCATAGGTCAGCCCTTTACTCCGGTCAGTGTGACGCCCTCGACGAAAGCCTTCTGGGCGAAGAAGAAGACGAGGATCACGGGGGCCATGACCAGTACGGTCGCGGCCATGGTCAGGTTCCAGTCGGTGTGGTGTGCGCCCTTGAAGGATTCCAGGCCGTAACTGAGCGTCCAGGCGGCCGGGTTCTCGGAGGCGTAGATCTGCGGGCCGAAGTAGTCGTTCCAGGCGTAGAAGAACTGGAAGAGGGCGACAGCGGCGATGCCCGGCCTGGCCATCGGCACGACGACCTTCATCAGCGTGCGGAACTCTCCGCATCCGTCGACCTTCGCCGCGTCGAGGTACTCGTTCGGGATGGTCAGCAGGAACTGCCGCAGCAGGAAGATGGAGAACGCGTCGCCGAAGGCCATCGGGATGATCAGCGGCCAGAGCGTGCCGGACATGTCCAGCTGCTTCGCCCAGAACAGATACATCGGGATGACGACGACCTGTGGCGGCAGCATCATCATCGAGATGACGAGCATCAGCGACAGATGCCGCCCCCGGAAGCGGAACTTGGCGAGCGCGTACGCCACGGGCAGCGACGACACGACGGTGAGTACCGTGCCGAGCCCCGCGTACAGCAAGGTGTTCTTCCACCAGGTCAGAAAGCCCGGAGTGTCGAACACCTTCTTGTAGTTGCTCCACTCGAAGGGGTGCGGCCACAGATCGCGGGTCAGCGCCTGCTGGTCGCTCATCAGCGAGGTGAGCAGCAGGAAGACGAACGGCAGCACGAAGAAGAGTGCGGCAGCGACGCCGAGCGCGTGCACGGCGATCCAGTTCAGCAGCGCCTTGCGGCGTGCCGTGCGCCGGGCCGGGGTGGCCGGGTCGGCCGCCGGGTCGGCCGCCTTCAGGGTGTCGAGAGCCTGCGCCACGTCACTCACCTGCCTGGATCAGCCCGCTGCGGCGCCGCATCAGCAGTGCGGTGAACGCCATGGCGAGTACGAAGAGAACGAGCGCGACCACGCAGGCGGAGCCGTAGTCGAAGCGCTGGAAGCCGAGGTTGTAGACGAGCTGCGGAAGCGTCAGTGTCGACTTGTCGGGATAACCCGGCTCGAACTGCTGCCCGGATCCGCCCATCACACCCGAGGCGACCTTCCCCGCCACGAGTGGCTGGGTGTAGTACTGCATCGTCTGGATGATCCCGGTGACCACGGCGAACATCACGATCGGCGAGATGTTCGGCAGGGTGACGAAGCGGAACCGCTGGAACGAGGACGCCCCGTCCAGCTCCGCCGCCTCGTACTGCTCCTTCGGTACGTCCAGCAGCGCGGCCATGAAGATCACCATCAGGTCCCCCACGCCCCACACCGCGAGCGCGGTCAGCGCCGGCTTGGACCAGGTGGCGTCGGTGAACCAGCCCGGCGTGGGCAGCCCCAGATCGCCGAGGATCGAATTGACCGGCCCCGTTCCCGGGTTGAGCAGGAAGACGAATCCGAGGGTCGCCGCGACCGGCGGGGCGAGATACGGCAGGTAGAACAGGGTGCGGAAGACCCCGGTACCCGTCTTGATCCTGGTGATCAGCAGCCCTGCGCCGAGGCCGAACACTACCCGGCAGGTCACCATGACCACGACCAGCCAGAGCGTGTTGCGCAGCGCGGGCCAGAACAGCGGATAGTCGTTGAAGACGAACGACCAGTTCTTCAGCCCGCTGAATTCAGGGGCCGCGAAACCGTCGTAGCTGGTGAAGGAGAAATAGAGCGTGGAGATCAGCGGATAGGCGAAGAAGACGCCGAACCCGATCAGCCACGGCGACATGAAGGCCGCAGTCCGCAGCGCCGACCGGCGGCGCTTGGAGCGGAGTGTGTACGTGCTCATCGCTGTTCTACTTCGCCTGTGCGATCGCCGCGTCGATTTCCTTGGCGGTCTTCTCCAGACCCGCCTTGATGTCCGTCTGCTTGCCCTTCTCGATGTCGAATCCGAGGTTCTGCAGGGACACCAGGTACGCGCCGCCGTTCACCGAGGGCGGGGTGGTGGTGCTGTTCGGGTTCGCGGCGATGTCCAGGAACGTCTTGAACCGCGGGTCGTACTTCAGCTTCGGCGACTTCAGCGCCTCCAGCGTGGACGGCACATTGTGAATGGCGTTGGCGAAGTCGACCACCGCGTCGGTGTCGGTCGTCATGAACTTCACCAGCTCCCACGCCGCGTTCTGCTTCTGCGAGGTGGCGGCGATGCCGGCGATGGTGCCGGTCAGATATCCCCTGCCGTAGGTGGCGGCCTGGTCGTCGGCGACGGGCATCGGAGCGACCCCGATCTCGAACTTCGGCTTGGTATCCTCGGCCATCCCGAGCCGCCACTCGCCGTCCAGCTGCATGGCCACCTGGCCGGTGTGGAACGGGTGCTTGGCGCCCCACTCGTCACCGAACGCCGTGCGGTAGTTCTCCAGCTTCTCGTAGCCGCCCAGGTCGTCGACCAGCTTCTTCTGGGCGGCGAGCATGGTGGCGAACGCCGGGTCCTCGGTGATGTTCGACGTGCCGTCCGCGTCGAAGTACTTCGGGTCCCAGCTGCCGAGGTAGTGCTCGGCCGTCGACTCGTAGCCGTGGTAGTTCGGCATGAAGCCGAGCTGCTCGTACGAGTCGCCCTTGGTCTTCGTCAGCTTCTTGGCGTCCCTGGCGAACTCCGACCAGGTCTTCGGCGGACCGCTGATGCCGGCGGCCTCGAACGCGTCCTTGTTGTAGTAGAGGCCGTACGCGTCACCGAGCAACGGCACGGTGCAGCGCACCCCGTCGAACTGCGTGTACTCGTTCATCGCCTTCGGGAAGGTCTTGTCCGGGTCGATCCCGTCCTTCTTCAGGAAGGGGTTCAGATCGACGAACGCCTTCGACGAGCAGAACTTGCCGACATTGTTCGTGGTGAACGACGAGACGACGTCCGGGGCGTTCGAACCGCCCGCCCGCAGTGCCTGGTTGATCTTGTCGTCGGTCATGTTTCCGACGATCTTCACATGGATATTGGGGTGCGCCTTCGTGAAGGCGTCGACCGTGGCCTTGATTCCCGCGACCTCGTTCGGGGCACTCCAGCCGTGCCAGAAATTGATGGTCGTCTCCTTGGACGCGTCATCATTGGCACCGGATTTGCTCTGACCCGTACAGGCGGAGGCGAACAGCGATAGCGCGGCGGTCGCGGCGAGCGCGGCGGCCGACTTCCGGCGGTTTCCGGACATGGCGGTGTCTCCCGATGAAGGTGGGGAAGGGGAAGGAGCAGGGCGAGAGGGAGGAATCGGTGGAAAGGGGGGTCAGTGCGACGTGTCGAAGACTTCGTCACGGGTGGTGGCGAGCGCGCTCTCCAGCGCGCCGCGCAGTACGGGGCGGTGCGTCACCTCACCGGTGATCAGCCGGGGCCGGGAGGCGGCCAGCTCGACGAGTTCCGACTCGACCCGCCCGCGCAGCTGTTCCCCGCCGGCCGCGAGCAACTCACCGGACAGCACGACGAGTTCCGGGTCCAGCACGGCGATCATGGAGGCGAGGCCGGTCGCGAGTCCGGTGGCGAACAGATCCAGCAACCGGGGGTACGGGCCGTCCTCGCCCGACTCCGCGGCCTCGGCGGCCCGGGTGACGAGCCGGGCCGCGACCTCGTGATGCGTGCCCGAGGCCCGGCTCAGCTCGTCGTCGATACCGAGCTCCCTGGCCAGCCGGGACAGTACCTGGGCGCCCGCCAGCTCCTGGAACCCGCCCGCGTTCACCTTGGTGACCTGGCGGACCAGCGGGGCTCCCGGCACCGGGAGGAAGCCGACCTCGCCGGCGCCGCCGGTGAAGCCGCGGTGCAGCCGCCCGTTGATGACGAGGGCGGCACCGAGCCCCTCCTCGTTCCACAGCAGGACGAAGTCGTCGTGCCCGCGCGCCGCGCCGCGCCGTTGTTCGGCCACCGCGACCAGGTTCACGTCGTTCTCGTACTCGACCGGCATCGGCAGGAAGGCCGCCAGCTCGTCCAGCAGCGCGGGGGAGTGCCAGCCGGGCAGGTGCGAGGCGTAGCGCAGCCGCCCGGTACCGGGGTCGAAGGCGCCCGGGGTGCCGATGACGACCCGGTGCACATCGGAGCGGGTGAGCCCGGCGTCCTTGACCGCCCCGTCCAGTGCGTCCGCCACCTGCCGCACCACGGAGTCGGCGCGCCGCCCCGGGGTGCGCAGCTCGAACTCCCCGACCGTCTCTCCGGCCACATCGGCGACGGCGGCCACGATCCGGTGGGCGCTGACGTCCAGCCCCGCGACATGGGCGGCCCGCGCGTTCACCGCGTACAGCTGGGCATTGGGCCCCGGCCGCCCCGCCACGGTCCCGGTCGCGACGACCAGGCCGGCCGCCTCCAGTCGCGCCAGCAGTTGCGACGCGGTGGGCTTGGAAAGCCCCGTCAGCTTGCCGATCCTGGTCCGGGACAGGGGCCCGTGCTCCAGCAGCAGATCGAGGGCGGCCCGGTCGTTCATGGCTCGCAGAACGCGAGGGGTACCCGGTGTGGTTCCGGCCATGAGCACTGCACCTGCCCTCTGTTAGGAAAGTTTCCTATTCGGTGAGAGGACGGTATGCGCACGTCACCGGGCCGTCAATGGGCAGCGCTCCGGTGGCTACCAAAGCGTTACCTGGGGCGCGTGCGGAATACGGGGGTCCTTGCCGATGTCTTCCCAACCAGGGTATGGGGGAACCGAATTGCGCTCACGCCGCCTCGCTCCCGGACATACGAGTGAGGGGCGCCCCGCAGACATCGCGGGGCGCCCCTCACTCGCCCGGCCGAACGCGCACGGCCCGGCCGGTCCTACTTCGAGAGGTTCGGCGGGGGGATCGGAGTCGCGGCCAGGGACTGCGGGGAGGTCGCCGAGGCGTACGCGGACGGGGCCGCCATCGCGGCCGTCGGATCGGCCGCCGAAGGCTCGTCCGCCGGGGCCGGGACGCCGCCGACCATCCGGATGCCCGCCTCGTCGAAGGCCCGCTTGATCCGCCAGCGCAACTCGCGCTCCACGCCCAGCGCCTTGCCCGGCATCGTCTTCGCGGTCAGCCGGACCGTCATCGAGTCCAGGAGCACGGAGTCCAGGCCCAGGATCTCCACCGGGCCCCACAGCCGCTCGTTCCACGGGTCCTCCTTGGCCATCGCCGCGGCGGCCTCTTCGATGACCGTACGGACCTTGCCGAGGTCCTCCGTGGGGCGCACCGTCACATCGACGCCCGCCGTCGACCAGCCCTGGCTGAGGTTGCCGATCCGCTTCACCTCGCCGTTGCGGACGTACCAGATCTCGCCGTTGTCGCCGCGCAGCTTGGTGACCCGCAGACCGACCTCGATGACCTCGCCGGCGGCGACGCCCGCGTCGATCGTGTCGCCCACGCCGTACTGGTCCTCCAGGATCATGAAGACACCGGAGAGGAAGTCGGTGACCAGATTGCGGGCACCGAAACCGAGCGCCACACCGGCCACACCGGCGGAGGCGAGCAGCGGGGCCAGATTGATCTGGAACGCGCCGAGGATCATCAGGGCGGCCGTGCCGAGGATCAGGAACGACGCGACGGAGCGGAGTACGGAACCGATCGCCTCGGAGCGCTGACGACGACGTTCCGCATTGACCAGCAGCCCGCCCAGCGCGGTGCCCTCCACCGCCTGGGCGCTGCGGTTCATCCGGTCGATGAGCTTGGTGAGGGCACGGCGGATCGCGATGCGCAACACGACCGCGACCGCGGCGATGAGCACGATGCGCAGACCTGTGCTCAGCCAGGTGGACCAGTTCTCCTCCACCCAGCCCGCGGCGTTGCCGGCCTGCTCGGCGGCCTCGTCCAACGAGGTCCCGGCCCCGGGTGACGGAGTTGCGGCCAACAGGGCGGACAGGGGCACGGTGGAACCTCCAGGTGGGCGACGGCGGACCAACCACACTAACGGGGCATCGGGAGTGCTCCGTTGCCGTGAGCAAGGGGACACACACGTCCAGGAAGGGTGAAACGGGAGCGGAGAAGAGGTATGGGGGCGGGGCCCGTACGGGTGGCGTGTGGCCGATCGCACACCGGGCCGGGGCCGCCCCGGCCAGGGCCCCGAAGCGCCTGTTCCGCCGGGCAGGGAGGGGGCCGGACCCGGCGAGCGGGAAAAAATCCTCCCGGCCCGTTACCTGCACGTGGTGGCGCTTCGACCAGGCGTGAGGAGAAACTGAGATCGGATCGTCCCGGCGCGAGCCACGCGCCGCCGGCGTACAAGGAGGCATCCACCGTGCCGCATGTCCTGGTTCTCAACGCGTCGTACGAGCCGCTCGGCGTCGTACCGCTCCGCCGCGCGCTCGTCCTCGTGCTCGAAAACAAGGCCATCTGTCTTGAGGAGTCGGGCGCCTTCATGCACAGTGCCACCCGGGCCGTTCCGGCCCCCAGCGTCGTCCGCCTGAAGCGGTTCGTACGGGTCCCCTACCGGGGGCCCGTCCCACTGACCCGCAGGGCGCTGTTCGCCCGGGACGGGGGGCGCTGCATGTACTGCGGCGCCGCCGCGACCAGTGTCGACCACGTCATTCCGCGCAGTCGCGGCGGACAGCACGCCTGGGACAACGTGGTGGCGGCCTGCCGCCGCTGCAATCACGTCAAGGCGGACCGGCACCTGCCGGAGCTCGGCTGGCGGCTGCACCAGCAGCCCGCCCCGCCGACGGGCCTCGCCTGGCGCATCATCGGGACGGGGCATCGCGACCCGCGCTGGCTGCCCTACTTGCAACCGTTCGGCGCGGACGACGCCATGGCCCGGATCGACGGCATATCAGCCTGAGGGATCCGGGCCTTCGTCGTCCCCGGGGCCGGACCACGGCCTCCGGGGACGACAACGCAGACCACGGCGTTACTCCGTCGCGGCGACGGCGTACGCCTGGACCGACCAGAGGGAGTAGCCGAACTCGGTGGCCCGGCCGTCGCCCTGGATCCTGAGGTAGCGGGTGTCCTTCGCGTCCATCCGGACCGACTCGCGTCCGCCCCGTCCGTCGCGCACGGTCGCCGCCGTGCGCCAGTTGCGGCCGTCCGCGGAGACCTGGACGCGGTAGCGGGAGGCGTACGCGTCCTGCCAGTGCAGCACCACCTGGCCGAGCCGGGCCGGCCGCGACAGTTCCGCCTGCCACCAGGCGCCGTCCTCGGCCGGTGAGGACCAGCGGGTCGCCGGATCACCGTCGGAGGCGGCCGACGCCGGGAAGTCCGGGGTCTCGTCGCCGGACGAGGAGGCGGTGGCGGTGCGCACCAGGTCGGGGCCCGCCGTGCGCGGGTACGCCCGGACGGTGAGCGTGCTGCGCTCGTCACCGAAGCTGAACGGCACCTCGTACTCACCGGCCGGGGTGTCCGCGGGGACCGTGATCTCGACGGGAACGTCGGTGCGGGAGCCACGCGGCACCCTCGTCTGCTTCGGCACGCTCACCTCGATGCCCTCGGGCGCCCGCGCGGTGAGCGCGCCGCGCACCTCGGCGGGGCGCCGGGCGGCCAGCCGCGCCTCGACCCGCTGCGGTGCGCCACCGATCTCGGCGTCCGTCTCGTCGCGTGCCAGGTCGAGCCGGGCGGCGGGCTCGTCGCCGAACCACGGCACGAGCGCGCGCACCTGCGGGGTCCGGGCCGACGCGTTCCCGGGCGTGCCGGTTCCCGTCCGGCTGCCCGGGACGAACGGCGGCCTCGGGCCCGTGACCACCGACGGCACGGACGGGCCGCCCACGGGCCAGCTGATCCGGATCGCGTCGGCCCGCAGCCCCCTGGCCGGTGTCTGGGTCCAGCCGGTCGCCGACAGGGCGCCGAGGCGGCGCCAGCCCTCGCCGGGCACATGGGCCTCCAGCGTCGCACCGGCCACCGAGCCGCCGGGCACGGTCATCGCCGTCACTGTCTCCACCGGGCGCGACCGGTTCAGCCGTACCGTATGGCTGCCCGGGGCCTCGGTCGCCGTACCGACGCCGCGGTCCGCACCCGTCCAGGCATCCGCCTCCTTGCGCACCCGGTCCAGGAACGGGCCCAGCACGCCCTCGCCGACCGTCGCACCGCTCGCCTTCGTGGCCCCGCGCACCGGCTCCAGCGCCAGCGAAGCCCGCCAGGCAGCGGCACCGTCACCGCGCGACTGGGCCTCCAGCAGATCGACGGCCAGTTCGCCCGCCCGGCCGTACCGGGACAACTGCTCCGTCCACGGCCGCACCTCGTCGTCGAGGCGGCCGTCGCCCACTGCCTTCAGGCGCTGCGGGGTCTCCCGCATCACCGTGAATGCCTCGCGCAGCGCGCGCGCCGCACCGGCCCGCGCCGTGGCGTCGGTCGTCGCACGGGACTTCCAGAACGCGGCCAGCAGCGGCCGCAGATACGCCGACTCGTCGCCGCCCAGGACGGACGTCGCGCTGTTCCCGGCCAGCGCGCGCAGCGCGTCCCCGGTGCGTGCGTCGCCGCCCGCCAGATCGTCGATCGCCGCCTGCCAGGATTCCCGCGGCCGGTAGCCCTGAGGGTTCCAGGCGAAGTCGGCGGCGGTGAACAGCGGAATGCGGGACGCGGACGACTGCTCCATCGCATTGGCCAGCAACGCCGCGGAACCCGCCGCCACCGCCGGGTCGCGCCCGGTGTACGGGCCGAGGAAGATGCGGTCCTGCGCGTAGTCGTTGACCGGGTAGTTGTCCATCGTGACCAGCGGATGCCGGAACGCGGCACGGGCACCCGCCAGTTCCTCGCCGGTGATGGTCCGCGGCACGACCCCCACACCGGTCCAGGCGATCTGGACCCGGTCGTCCAGCTCTTCGGCCAGCGCCGTGCGGTAGTCGGTCGCCCCGTCCTGGTAGAACTCCGTCGGCATCACCGACAGCGGCTCCGCCCCCGGATGACGGTCCGCGAGATGCCGCTCCACCTCGCTCGCCACCCGTGCCTGCGCGCGGGCCGCCGCCTCGGGGCCGCTGCCGAAGGCGTCGGCGTCGCCGTCGCAGTGCCACTCGCTGTAGCTGACGTCCTGGAACTGCAGCTGGAAGGCGCGCACCCCCAGTGCCCACATCGCGTCGAGCTTTCGCGTCAGCGCCTTCACGTCGGCGTCGGACGACATGCACATGGCCTGTCCGGGGGCAACGGCCCAGCCGAGCGTCACATGTTCGGCGCGGGCCCGCTCGGCCAGCGCCCGGAAGTCGGCGCGCCGGTCGGCGGGGTACGGGTCGCGCCAGCGGGCCTGCCGGTACGGGTCGTCGCCCGCCGCGTACAGATACCTGTTCTGCTTCGTACGCCCCATGAAGCCGATCTGCGCCAGCCGTTCCGCCCGGGTCCACGGCTGCCCGTAGAAGCCCTCGGTCATCCCGCGGACGGCGGTGCCGGGCCAGTCCCTGACGGTGACCCCGGCGACGCCTGCGTCCCGGATCAGCTGACGCAGCGTCTGCACACCGTGGAAGAGGCCGTCCTCGCCGACGCCCTCCACGGCGACGGTGTCCCGGCCCGCGAACCGGCCGACCGCGAGGCGGTAGCCGCCGGAGGGCAGATCCCCGCGCTCGGGAGCGCGCAGCGTGCGCAGGGCGTCCCGGGCGCCGTCGCCGTCGAGCCGGATGACGGGGCCGCGACCCGGCAAGGCCTCGTGGACGGTCCGTACGCCCGCGTCCCGCAGGACCTGCCGCAACGCGTCCACGGCGTACGGATCGGCGTGCGCGTCGGCCACGAGTGTGACCTCGCCGGCGAGCGGCACGGACGGCCCGGACGCCGTGATGGACCGGGGGCGGGGCCACACCGGGGGCACGGCGCCGTCGTCGGCGCGGTCGGGCGTGGTGACGGTGGGGGAGCCGGGCGCCGACGGGGCCGCGACGGCGGCCGGAGCGCCCGTGGAGAGCAGACCGCCGAGTACGGCGACCGCGACGGCCGTTGCCTGCTTTCCGCGCCTGAGCCGCATCGCTCTTCTCCCTCGCTTCCCTCGCACGGGCTCCGAGCCCACCACCCGCGCGCGAGGGTGTCAATGCGGGTGGCTGTTGTGTCGGAAATGCCCGATGCGGCAGGTGGGGTGAGGGACGGTCGGGAGCCGGCGGCGACGCCAAGGATGACGCCGAATGGCCGAAAAGAGCGGAGAACCGGCCGCCGGGGAACGGAATGTGACCCAGAGCACGTTGAAGTCGTTGTGGTAACGCCTACGTCTGCGGTCGAGCCCGCTGGGTAGGCGCGCTCTGACCTGTTCCGCCACGGCCAGGAGGCCGCCATGCCCGCTGCCGCGCAGCTCCTGCTCTCCGCCCTCTCCAAACAGGTGTCCGGTCCCGCCCCGCTGCCCGCCGCCTTCCCGGGCCCCGCGACCGGCCCCGGCCCGCTGACGAGCGAGCCGCCGCTCGCCGACGCGATACCCCTCACCAGCGAGCCGCCGCTCGCCGACGCCACGCCGCTGACCAGCGAACCTCCTCTCGCCGTCAACGCCCCGCTGACCAGCGAACCGGCCTCGTCCGGCAACGCGTGGGGCATGGAGTCCCCAGGAGTCTGAATGGGCCTGTCCCGGCTCGCCGCACTGCACGGCGTCGCCACTTCCTACTCCCCGTCCGCCGATGTCACGGTGGCCGTTGCCGACGACACGGTCGTCGCCGTGCTCGCCGCACTCGGGGTGGACGCCGCCACGCCCGAAGCCGTACGGGAATCACTCGCCGCCGCCGAGTCCTCGGCCGCGGCCCGGCTGCTCCCGCCGACGCTGGTGGTGTGGACCGGGGAGCCGCTGCCCCGGGCCCTGACCGCCCTGCCGCCCGGCACCACGCTTCACATCGGACTGGAGGACGCCGGATCGCCCCCGCTCCCGCGGATGAGTGTCCGGCCCGACCGGCCGGAACCGGCCGTTTCGGGACGGGCTGCCGTCGACGCGGGTGCGGGCAGGGGCACGGGCGGGAACACGGCCGCGGACGCGGGCGCCGGGCCGGGCGCGGATTCCGGCACCGGCGCGGGCGCCGGGTCAGGTGCGGGTGTGTCACCGACCCCTGCCTGGTGGGTCGAACCGCCGCTCGGGGTGCACCGGTTGAGCGTACGCGTACCGGACGGCCGGGACGCGAGCTGCACGCTCGTCGTCGCCCCGGCCCGGGTGCCGCAGCCGCCCGCCCGCACCCACGGTTTCCTCGTCCAGCTCTACTCCCTGCTCTCCGCCCGCTCCTGGGGCATGGGAGATCTCGGGGACCTCGCGGATCTCGCCGCCTGGTCCGGGCGGACCCTCGGTACCGGATTCGTCCAGGTCAACCCGCTCCACGCCGCCGTGCTCGGCGATCCCACCGACCCGTCCCCGTACCGCCCGTCGTCGAGGCGCTTCCCCGACCCCGTCCATCTGCACGTCGAGTCCGTCCCCGAGTACGGGCACGTGCCGGACCGGGGCGCGCTCGACGATCTGCGACAGGACGCGGCGGCCCTCGGCGACTCCGTCCTGAACAAGGGCGCCCTGATCGACCGGGACGCCGTCTGGGAACTCAAGCGCCAGGCCCTCGAACTCGTGAGGGACGTGCCCCTCACACCGGGCCGCCGCGCCGCGTACTGCGACTTCCTGGCCGAGCAGGGGCAGGCTCTGGAGGACCACGCCCTGTGGTGCGCCCTCGCGGAGGTGCACGGCTCCGACTGGCACAGCTGGCCGGCCGCGCTCCGCGACCCCCGCTCACAGGCGACCGCCCGCGCCCGCCGCGAGCTGATGGACCGGGTCGACTTCCACTGCCGGCTCGCCTGGCTGACCGACAGCCAGCTGGCCGCCGCCCAGCGCGCCGCCCTGGACGCCGGAATGGCCGTCGGCATCGTCCACGACCTCGCCGTCGGAGTGCACCCCGGCGGCGCCGACGCCTGGGCCCAGCAGGACGCCCTCGCCCACGGCATGTCCGTCGGCGCACCCCCGGACGCCTTCAACGCCCACGGTCAGGACTGGGGCCTGCCGCCCTGGCGCCCCGACGCCCTCGCCGCGTCCGGCTACGCCCCGTTCCGCGGGCTGCTGCGCGGACTCCTCGCCCACGCGGGCGCCCTGCGCATCGACCACGTCATGGGCCTGTTCCGGCTCTGGTGGGTGCCCGAGGGGCGTCCGCCCACCGAGGGCACCTACGTCGGTCACGACACCGAGGCGATGCTCGCCGTCCTCGTCCTGGAGGCGCACCGGGCCGGCGCGGTCGTCATGGGGGAGGACCTCGGCACCGTCGCACCGGGGGTGCGCGAGGTGCTGGCGCGGCGCGGCGTGCTCGGCACCTCCGTGCTCTGGTTCGAACGGGACTGGGCGGGCTCCGGGCGTCCCCTGCCCCCCGAGAAGTGGCGCGAGGGCTGCCTGGCCACCGTCACCACGCACGATCTGCCGTCCACCGCCGCCCGGCTGACCGGCGACCACGTGAGACTGCGCCACCGCCTCGGCCTGCTCACCGGCGGCCTCGCGGAGGAAGTGACGGCCGACGCGACCGACACCGCCGAGTGGCTGGGGTTTCTCGCCCGGCTCGGTCTGCTTCCGGAGGGGGAGGGCGACGAGGAGGGTGCCGTCCGCGCCGTGCACCGCTTCCTGCTGCGCACCCCCGCCCGCATGGTCGGGGTCTGGCTGCCCGACGCGCTCGGCGACCGCCGCCCCCAGAATCTCCCCGGAACCTGGAACCAGTACCCCAACTGGCGTCTGCCCGTGGCCGACGCGGAAGGCCACCCGGTCGCCCTGGAGGAGCTGGCCGTCGCACCCCGTCTCCACCGGCTGATGGAGGCCCTCGCGCCCCGCGAGGCACCCCCGGAGTCCCGACCGGAACCCCGCCCATGACCTCGTACAGCACCCCGGGCGCGCGCCCGTTCCCGGCGTTCGCTACGTTTGCACCGTGGACAAGAAGAACGCTATGCGCGCCGGCGCCGTCGCGGCCGGAACGACGCTGATGATGCTGCTCATGTCGTCCCCCGCGCTCGCGCTCACCCGCGACGCCGGTGACGACCCCGGTCCGGGCCTGAGCGCGATGGAGACCATCGGTCTGTACGTCGTGGCCCCGATCGCCCTGTTCGTGGTCATCGCGGGCCTGGTCATGATCTTCGACAAGTCCAAGAAGCAGGCCTGAGGGCAGTCCCTCAGGGAGAAGCCGGAGATCCCGGAGATCCCGGCCGGGCTCGCGCCACGCTGTTCGGCACGCCCCGGCACCGGGGCTCGTCCCGTGTGCGCCGCAGGTACCCCGTACCGTGCGGCGCGCAGGCGTGTCCGGGCCCGGGTGCCCGTCCCGGGGCCCGGGTAGGTTGCGGCCATGATCGAGTGGGACGTCAAGAAGCTCCGTATCCTCCGCACCCTGCGTGACCGGGGCACGGTCACCGCGACCGCGCAGGCCCTGCTGATGACCCCGTCCGCGGTCTCGCAGCAGCTGTCCAACCTGTCGGGACAGCTCGGCGTACCGCTGCTGGAGGCGCAGGGCCGGCGGGTCCGTCTCACCGACGCCGCGCATCTCGTGCTGCGCCACGCCGAAGCCGTCTTCGCCCAGCTGGAGCGCGCCGACGCCGAACTGACCGGCTACCTGCGCGGCGAGGCCGGAGAGGTGCGGATCGGGGCGTTCTCCACGGCGGTACCCGCCCTCGTCGTGCCCGCGATCCAGCGGCTGCGCGCCGAGGAACGCCCGGGACCGGACGTACGGGTGCGGGAGGCGGAGGCCGCGCAGGCGTACGAACTCCTGGTCGCCGGTGAGGTGGATCTCGCGCTGTCCCTCGCCGCGCACGCCCCGACGGCCCGCGATCCCCGGTTCGCCGTGCTGCCCCTGCTGGCGGATCCGCTGGACGTGGCGCTGCCCGCGGATCACCACCTCGCCGGGGCCCCCGCCCTCCGGCTGGCGGACCTGTCCGGCGACCCCTGGATCTACGGCGGCTCCGGGCCCTGGTCGCAGATCACGACGGCGGCCTGCGAGGCCGCCGGATTCGTACCCGAGCAGGCGCACAGCGCCTCCGGCTGGACGGCGATCCTGGCCATGGTCGAGGCGGGCATGGGGGTCGCCCTGATCCCGCGCATGGCCTCGGCGGAACGGCACAGCCGGGGCGGCGTGGTGATGCGCGCCCTCGAAGCCGATCAGCCGCGACGCCATGTGGTGGCGGCCGTACGGCAGGGGGCCGAGCAGGGGCCGGCGGTGGCCCGAGTCCTGGCGGCGCTCACCGAAACAGCCAAATCGTTCGGCTCAGCTGAATAAATGATGCAAAAACTTTCGATGGACCTAATGGGTTGTTCGCCGCGACAGTGGACCCATGACCTTCGACGAGAACGAGAACGAGAACGAGAACGAGAACGAGAACGAGAACGAGAACCAGCAGGAGAACCCCCACGCCAACGACGCGGCCCCGTACGGCGGTGGTGACCCGTACGCCGACTACCGCGCAACCGACCTCCCCTTCACCGAACTCGTCGACCTCGCCGACCGCCGGCTCGGCGCGGGCGTGATCGCCGCCAACGACGAGTTCTTCGCCGAGCGCGAGAACCTCCTCGTCCGGGAGCGCGCGGTCTTCGACCCCGAGCACTTCGGTCACAAGGGCAAGATCATGGACGGCTGGGAGACCCGTCGCCGACGCGGGGCGGACGCGGCCCACCCGTTCCCGGCCCCCGAGGAGCACGACTGGGCCCTGATCCGCCTCGGCGCCCCCGGCATCATCCGCGGCATCGTCGTCGACACCGCCCACTTCCGCGGCAACTACCCGCAGCGCGTCTCGATCCAGGCCACGGCCGTCGAAGGTTCGCCGAGCCCCGCCGAACTCCTCGCGGACGACGTGAAATGGGAGGAGATCGTCCCGCCGACCCCGGTACGCGGCCACGCCGCGAACGGCTTCGAGATCACCGGCGGGCGCCGCTACACCCACGTCCGCCTCTGCCAGCACCCCGACGGCGGCATCGCCCGCCTCCGCGTCCACGGCGAGGTCCTCCCCGACCCGTCCTGGCTCGCCGCCCTCGGCACGTTCGACCTGATCTCGGTCCTGAACGGCGGCAGTTACGAGGATGCCTCCGACCGCTTCTACTCCTCGCCGACCCAGATCATCCTGCCCGGCACCTCCCGCAAGATGGACGACGGCTGGGAGAACCGCCGCCGCCGGGTCCGCGACACGAACGACTGGGTCCGTTTCCGCCTCCCCGCCCAGGGCGCGGTCCGCGCGGTCGAGATCGACACGGCCTACCTCAAGGGCAACGCGGCCGGCTGGATCGCCCTCCAGGGCCGCAACGGCGAGACCGGCGAGTGGTTCGAGATCATCCCCCGCACCAGGCTCCAGCCCGACACCCTCCACCGCTTCCCCCTGCGCGCCCAGGCGATCGTCACCCACGTCCGCCTCGACGCCTTCCCGGACGGCGGGGTCGCCCGGATGCGCCTGCACGGAAGCCTGACGGAGACGGGCGCCGCCGAGCTGACCCGGCGCCACGAGGAGTCGGGCGCGTAACGGCCTGGTGCACGACAGCGAGCGGGCTCCCGCCCCGGCGCCCGTCTCGTCCCCGCATCCCCTTCTGCCCCCGCCCGTCGGACGGTTGCGCATCGGCGCCCGCCCGACGGGCGGTTTCCATGCGTGCCCACGCGGCGACGGACGACAAAGGGGCGGGTACGGTGCCCGGCCCCGCAGGCCGCGCACCGTACCCGCCCCGGCAGTCCGGAGCCCCCGGCCCTACGAGGCCGCTGCCGCGTCCGCCGCCTGGGCCTTCAGGGCACGCTCCACGCCCGCGCGCGACTCGGACATCAGGCGGCGCAGGGCCGCGGTCGGCCCAGCCGAGGACAGCCAGGCGTCCGTGGCGTCCAGGGTGGCCTGCGAGACCTGGAGGGCCGGGTACAGGCCCACGGCGATCTGCTGCGCCATCTCGTGGCTGCGCGACTCCCAGACGCCCTTGACCGCCGCGAAGAACTTCTCCGTGTACGGGGCCAGCAGCTCGCGCTGGTCGGTCTGGACGAAGCCGGCGATGACCGCCTCCTGGAGGGAGTTCGGCAGCTTGTCGGACTCGACGACCGAGGCCCACGCCTCCGCCTTCGCCTCCTCCGTGGGACGTGCCGCTCGGGCGGTCGCCGCGTGGCGCTCGCCCGCCGCCGTCCTGTCGCGCTCGTACTCGGCGGCGATCTCGTCCTCTTCGAGCAGACCGGCCGCGGCGAGCCGCTCCACGAACGCCCAGCGCAGCTCCGTGTCGACGGCCAGGCCCTCGACCGTCTCCTTGCCGTCGAGCAACGACTGCAGCAGGTCCGTCTGCTGCGGGGTGCGGGCCGTCGCCGCGAAGGCGCGGGCCCAGGCCAGCTGGTGGTCGCTGCCCGGCTCCGCGGCGCGCAGGTGCGCGAGCGTGGCCTCGGTCCACTGCGTCAGCCCGGCCTCGCGCCACTCCGGCGCCGCGTACAGGTCCAGCGCCAGCTTCACCTGGCGGTGCAGCGACTGGACGACGCCGATGTCCGACTCCTTGCCGATGCCGGAGAGCACCAGGGAGAGGTACTCGCGGGTCGCCAGCTCGCCGTCGCGGGTCATGTCCCAGGCGGAGGCCCAGCACAGGGCGCGCGGCAGGGACTCGGTGAAGTCGCCGAGGTGCTCGGTGACGACACGCAGCGACTCCTCGTCGAGGCGGACCTTCGCGTACGAGAGGTCGTCGTCGTTGAGCAGGATCACGGCGGGGCGGCCGGTGCCGGCCGGGAACGGCACGGTCGTGCGCGCGCCGTCGACGTCCAGCTCGATCCGGTTCGTACGGACCAGCTTGCCGTTCGCGTCGAGGTCGTAGCAGCCGATCGCGATGCGGTGGGGCCGCAGCGTCGGCTCGCCCTTCGCGCCGGCGGGGAGGGCCGGGGCCTCCTGGAGGACGGTGAAGGACGTGACGTGGCCGTTCTCGTCCGTCTCGACCTCCGGGCGCAGGATGTTGATGCCCGCCGTCTCCAGCCACGCCTTCGACCAGGTCTTCAGGTCGCGGCCGGAGGTCTCCTCCAGCGCGCCCAGCAGATCGGACAGCCGGGTGTTGCCGAACGCGTGCGCCTTGAAGTACGCCTGGACGCCCTTGAAGAACTCGTCCATGCCGACGTACGCCACCAGCTGCTTCAGGACCGAGGCGCCCTTGGCGTAGGTGATCCCGTCGAAGTTGACCAGCACGTCGTCCAGGTCACGGATGTCGGCCATGATCGGGTGCGTGGAGGGCAGCTGGTCCTGGCGGTAGGCCCAGGTCTTCTCGGTGTTGGCGAACGTCGTCCACGCGTTCGGCCACTTCGAGCCCTGTGCGTACGCCTGGCAGGCGACCGAGGTGTACGTGGCGAACGACTCGTTCAGCCACAGGTCGTTCCACCACTCCATGGTGACGAGGTCGCCGAACCACATGTGCGCCAGCTCGTGCAGGATGGTCTCCGCACGCCGCTCGTACGCCGCGTCCGTCACCTTCGAACGGAACACGTACTGGTCGCGGATGGTGACCGCGCCCGCGTTCTCCATCGCGCCGGCGTTGAACTCCGGGACGAACAGCTGGTCGTACTTGGCGAAGGGGTAGTCGTAGTCGAACTTCTCCTGGAACCAGTCGAAGCCCTGCCGCGTGACATCGAAGATCTCGTCCGCGTCGAGGTACTCGGCCAGCGACGGGCGGCAGTAGATGCCGAGCGGAACGGACTGGCCGTCCTTCTCGTAGCTGCTGTGCACCGAGTGGTACGGGCCGACGATCAGCGCCGTGATGTACGTCGAGATGCGCGGCGTCGGCTCGAAGGTCCAGACGTCGTCCTGCGGCTCGGGCGTCGGGGAGTTCGAGATGACCGTCCAGCCCCGCGGCGCCTTCACCGTGAACTGGAACGTCGCCTTCAGATCGGGCTGCTCGAAGCTCGCGAACACGCGGCGCGCGTCCGGCACCTCGAACTGGGTGTAGAGGTACGCCTGCTGGTCGACCGGATCGACGAAGCGGTGCAGGCCCTCACCCGTGTTGGTGTACGAGCAGTCGGCGACGACCTTCAGCTCGTTGGAGCCCGCCACCAGATGCGGGAGCGTGATGCGCGAGTCGCGGAAGACGGCCGCGACATCCAGCGCCCTGCCGTTCAGCTCGACCTCGTGCACGGCCGGGGCGACCAGGTCGATGAAGGTCTCCGCACCGGCTTCGGCGGAGTCGAAGCGCACGGTGGTGACGGACCGGTAGGTGCCGCCCTCCTGCGCTCCGGAGAGGTCGAGATCGATCTCGTACGCGTCCACGGTCAGCAGGCGCGCCCGCTCCTGTGCCTCTTCGCGGGTCAGATTGGTGCCAGGCACGCGGTCATCTCCTTGGTGTGTGACGTTTCCGGTCATCCTTCCATGCGACCTGTGCGCAGCGCGATGTCCGTTTTCCGCCGGAGCGTTCCTGCGCGGCGGGCCACGCTCGACACATGACCACATATGAGGCACGCCCGATCGACCCGGCCACGCTCAAGGAGCTCCGCGACACCGACGACGCGGGCCGTCCCTGCGCTCCGTACACCGCCACCGACAGCGGCCACCCGCTGCGCTGCTGCCTGCGCGGGAGCGAGGCGGGGGAGCGGATCGCCCTCGTCTCGTACGCGCCACTGCGCCGCTGGGCGTCCGAGACGTGGGCGAGGCCGGGGGCGTACGACGAGCAGGGTCCGGTCTTCATCCACGCCGAGGAGTGCGAGGGGCCCGCGGCCGACCGGACCGGATACCCGTTCTCCCGGGCGGGAGCGCTGCGTACCGTCCGGCGTTACAACGCGGAGGGCCACATCGTCGGCGGCCGGCTGCTGGAGATCCCGGCCGACGAGGAGCGGGGGTACGACGACGCCCTCGACGAGGCCTTCGCCGATCCGGAGGTGGCGCTGGTGCACGTCAGGGCCGTGGAGTACGGCTGCCTGCACTTCGAGGTGCGCCGCCCCTGAGAGGCTGTCGACCGGCCTCCGAGCGGCGCCGGGGCTCCGCGCCCCGGGCCCCGCTCCTCGATCGCCGGAGGGGCTGAACGGGTCAGCCGTTCAGCTCGGCCGCCACCAGCTCCGCGATCTGCACCGCGTTCAGCGCCGCCCCCTTGCGCAGGTTGTCGTTGGAGACGAAGAGCGCGAGGCCGTTCTCCACGGTCTCGTCGACCCGGATCCGGCCGACGAACGCGGCGTCCTTGCCGGCCGCCTGCAGCGGGGTGGGGATCTCGGAGATCTCGACGCCCGGGGCGTCCTTCAGCAGCTCATAGGCGCGCTCGACGCTGACCGGACGGGCGAAACGGGCGTTGATCTGGAGCGAGTGGCCGGAGAAGACCGGCACCCGGACGCACGTGCCGGACACCTTGAGCTCCGGGATCTCCAGGATCTTGCGGGACTCGTTGCGGAGCTTCTGCTCCTCGTCCGTCTCGAAGGAGCCGTCGTCGACGATCGAGCCGGCCAGCGGCAGCACGTTGAAGGCGATCGGACGCTTGTAGACGGCCGGCTCGGGGAAGTCGACGGCCTCGCCGTCATGGGTGAGCCTGTCGGCTTCGGCGACGACCTTGGACGCCTGGCCGTGCAGCTCGGCGACACCGGCCAGACCGGAGCCGGACACCGCCTGGTAGGTGGCGACGGTCAGGGCCTGCAGGCCGCCCTCGTCGTGCAGCGGGCGCAGCACGGGCATGGCGGCCATCGTGGTGCAGTTCGGGTTGGCGATGATGCCCTTGGGCCGGTTCGCGATCGCGTGCGCGTTGACCTCGGAGACGACCAGCGGGACCTCGGGGTCCTTGCGCCAGGCGGAGGAGTTGTCGATCACGACGGCGCCCTGCGCGGCGACCTTCTCGGCGAGCGCCTTCGAGGTCGCGCCACCGGCCGAGAACAGCACGATGTCCAGCCCGGTGTAATCGGCCGTCGAGGCGTCCTCGACGGTGATCTCCCGGCCCTGCCACTCGATCGTGGAGCCCGCGGAGCGCGCCGAGGCGAACAGTCGCAGTTCGTCGGCCGGGAACTTCCGCTCGGCCAGGATCCTGCGCATGACTGTGCCGACCTGACCGGTGGCGCCGACGATTCCGACCTTCACAGGGGACTCCTTCGAACGTACGAACTGGCACGGTTGCCGCTCCATGATGCGTATGTCCACGGCTTCCTTGTCCAATCCATTGTCCGCGCTGTGGACACCTCCCGCCCGGCCGGGCAGGCAGAGCAGTGGGGCGGGCGCTCCCCTGAGCACCCGCCCCACTGTCGTACGGATCACACGGTGACCGCGGTCACCGCGCAGATCACGGGCTCCGCTACGGAGCGACCTTCTCGATCACGACGCTGCCGGTGCCCGCCGCGGTCCCGTGGCTGTTCACCAGGTGGACCTCGCCGAAGAACTGCCGGCCCTCGGGGGCCGCACCGGCGACCGAGACCTCGGCACCGATCTGGGCGGAGGCGCCGTTGGCCAGGTTCACGGCCTTCGACTCGTCGACCTTGATCGTGCCGAGCGACGGCGCGTAGTACACGTCGCGGTAGTCGTACGTGGTGGTCCCGGCCGGAACGCTGTAGCCGTCGATCACGACGGTGTACGTACCGGCGGCCGGCTTCACCAGGCTGACCGACTCCTCGGAGCCGGCCGTGGTGGACTTGCCGACCTGGGTGTTGCCCCGGAAGACGTACAGGTCCAGGTCCGCGTTGGCGTCCGACGTACCGCCGATGGCGACGTCCAGCTTCTCGACGCCCTCACCGATGGTGACCTCGAACTCCTGCTCGTCGCCCGTCTTGATCGACGGCTTGGCGACCTTGGCCGAGCCAAGCGAGCCGCCCTTGAGGGTGCCCTCCAGGTCGCCCGCGTTGTTGGTGGCCTTCCAGGTCACCGGGGCGGGCGTGCCGATCTTCGCCTCGGCGATGGTCTGCACCGCCGGGTCGAAGGTCGCGCCGAGCAGCGAGACATCCAGCTTGTACGGGTTGTCCAGCAGCGGCGACGTACGCCGTGCCTCGACCTCGATCTCCCAGACGCCCGGCTGCGGGTCCTTGTAGGAGCGCACGTCGGGGCGGCAGGTGTTGGTCGGGTTCTCGTAGTTCGGGTAGCAGAAGATCGTGGAGCTGTTCTCCATCTGCACCCCGTACGGGTGGATCGAGATGAAGCGGGTCTGGCTGCCCGAGCGCAGCGCGCTCATCGAGACCTCAAGGGTCTTGGCGCCCTCCGGAACGGTCAGGAAGTATGACGTGGTGCTGTTGCGCTGCACCGAGTCGGACGCCTTGAACGCGTAGGCGGGCTTCACGAGCTCCTTGGAGACGACCACCGTGGTGAGGATCTGCTGGTCCACGCCGACGGTCTTGCTGTCGTCCACCAGCAGGATCGCGCTGTGCACGCCCGCGCTGCCCGGCTTCGCCTCGACCTTGACGGTGACCGGCTTGCCCAGCGGCAGGGAGACCGTGCCCGGACCTGCCAGCTTGAAGGTGCCGTCGTTGTTCTTCCACGACAGCTGGTGCTTGACGGCCTTGTCCGGTCCCGTGGTGCGGGTGATCGTGACGTCGTACGACTTCTTCTGGCCGGCCTTCAGACCGCCCTCGCGGTCGTACAGACCGGTGCCGAAGCCGGGGGTCTTGAGCGCGAAGTCGATCGCGGTGTCGACCGGGGCCTTCACCGTGTACTCGTGCGCCGGGGCGCCCTGCTTCTCGATCTGCTTCCAGGCGCCGACGATGTCGATCAGACCGGAGCCCTGGGCGTGCGCGGGCACACCCTTGATGTGGGTGGCGGTGCTGGTCAGCGCGGTACGCAGATCGGCCGGGGGCAGCTCGATGTGCTTCTGCTTCGCGGCCGACAGCAGCAGCGCGGTCGCACCCGCGGCCTGCGGCGAGGACATCGAGGTGCCCTGCAGCATGGAGTAGCCGGCTGGGAGCGAGTAGCCCGCCTCCTTGACCGGGCCGCCGGGCAGCCAGGTCTGGGTCGTGTTGATCGACGCACCCGGAGCGGTCAGGATCGGCGCGAAGCCGCCGTCCTCACGCGGACCGCGCGAGGAGAAGGGCAGCATGTCGTATTTCTTGGTGACGTTCGAGCCGTAGTTGGCGGCCCACGTCTCCTGGGAGATCGACGCGCCGACGGAGATGACGTGGTCGGCGAGGCCGGGGTCACCGATCGTGTTGACACCCGGGCCGTCGTTTCCGGCCGAGATGACCAGCTGGACGCCGTAGATGTCGATGAGCCGCTTGTAGAGCTCGGCGCGGGCGTTGTTGCCGTCGTTGAGCGGCGGCAGGCCACCGATCGACATGTTGACGACATCGACACCGCGGTTCACGACGAGGTCGATCATGCCCTCGGTGAGCGCGATGTTGGTGCAGCCGCCGGACCAGGTGCAGGCACGCGAGGAGACGATCTTCGCCCCCGGCGCGGCACCGTTCATCTCGCCGCCGAACAGGCCGTTCGCGGAGGTGATGCCCGCGACGTGCGTGCCGTGCTCGCTCTCGATGACGCCGATGTTCACGTAGTCGGACGTGGCGCCGGCCGCGTTGTAGACGACGTTCTTGCGCGTCTCCACGGTGAACGGGATGCGCTCGACGACGTCCGTCCGCGGGTCGTCCTTGCCGAAGTAGGAGACCTGGTGCTTCTCCTTGTACGGCTTCATGGCGGTTTCGTTGGTGAAGTCGCCGTCGTTGTCCAGGTCGACGCGCACGGTGCCGGTGACCGGGTCGTAGAGCACGGCCCAGACGTCGGTGGTGTCACCGTCGCGGTTCAGGTCGCCCGCCATGTCGCCGCCCTTGGTGGCGGCCTCGGCGAACAGCTTGATCTTGTACGAGCCCTCGGGCGCCTTGTAGGTGCGGCCCTGGTAGGTGAACGTCGGGCCGGACACGGCGTCGGTCATCCGCAGCCAGGTGCCGTCGCCGTCGCTGACCGGGTCGGTGGCGGTCACCCAGTCGACGATCTTGCGCTCGCCCGTGGTGGTCTTCTGCAGCGCCGGGTGGCCGAGGTCGACACCCGAGTCGAGGATGCCGATGGTCACCCCGCGCCCGTCGGCCTTCGGGTGCTGCTGGACGAAGTCGACCGCACCCGTCTCGAAGGACGGGTTGTACGGGTTCTTCGCCGGGGTCTTCTTGCCCGGCGCCGGGTAGGAGCCGGTGGACTTCGTCTTCGCCGTGGTCCCGGCCGCGCGGTCGGCCGCGGGCGTCGGGTCGTCCAGCTTGATCTCCTGCTTGAGATCGATGCCGTGGACGGACGACAGCTTGGAGGCCGCCTTGATGGTCGCCTCGGCGGACGCGGTGGGCACGGTGGCCCGTACGTAGCCGAGCTTGTCGTACGCGCGTCCCAGCACGGACCCCTCGACGGCGTCCAGTTGCTTGGTGACCTGCGCGGTCGCACCGGGAGCGGTGGCGACCATCATGGTGATGTTCTTCTCGCCCTCGGCCTTGGCCTTGGCCAGGAGATCGGCGTCGGCCGTGCCGAGCTTGTCGGCCGTGGTGTCTTTGGCGGCGGACTTGACGGGGGCGGGGGCGGGGTCGTCGGCGGCGAAGACCGGGGCGGCGCCGGTGGCGGCCAGCGCGGCCACCAGGCCGGCGGCAGCCGCGACTCGGGCCGCGCGTCTCGCCCCGGGTATGGAACTGGGGGACTCGGTGGTCATCAGCATCCCTGAAGTGAAAGAGAGAGTCCGGAATTCGGTACCGGATGACCGCTCACCCTTTCGTAAATGACAGGGGTTTGTGGAGAGTTGCAGGGGGCGAGATGTGGACATGGCGGGCTTCCGCCAGTGGGGCTGATGTGCCATCAGGAGCGAAACGGGAGATAAGTGGCCCCTGAGGCCCGGCTTCAGCGGGGCAGGATCATCACATACGCGGCCGGCTCGCGGGTGGCCGCCGCCATCAGCGCCGTACGCACCACGACCGCCTGCTCCTCCCGTGCGTCCCGGAGCTTCGCCGGCGAGAGGTGGACGACGGTGACGCCGAGCCGCTCCAGGTGCTCCCGCTCGGCGGCGTACGAAGACCACTGCGCGTCGTGCTCCTCCTGGCGCAGGTCGTCGTCGAGCCTGCTGTGCCGGGGCGCCCTGGTGTCGAGCACCACGGCGACCGCCTGCTCGGGCCAGTAGGCGTCCACCCCGCCGAGGTGCGGGCCGCCGGGCAGTCGCAGATCCACGTTCCACAGCGGCTCCGGCAGGCCGTGCGACCGCACCATGTCGTACAGCCGGCTCTCCGCCAGCGCCCGGCCCTCGGCGAGCAGTGAGTCGACGGCGTTCACCACCTGGGGGAGGCCCAGCAGTCCGGCCCGGCTCAGCTCGCGCACGACGGCGGCCGGCTCGCAATGCCCGCCGCGGACCGCCTCGGTGAGCAGACGGCGTACGCCCGTGACGTCGCCCAGCCCCGCCACCGCGTCCACGAGCGCCCGCTCCAGCGGCGCCACGGGCAGACCCTCCACCTGCTTGGGCAGGGGCGGCTCGGCGGCCCGTACGAGATGGACGTACCGCACCGAGCGCAGTCGCCGGGTGCGCGGCACCAGCACATCGATCCGGGTCGCCGGGGCGGGCGGTGGCGTGAGTGCGAACCCGTGCAGGGCGAGCGCGGCAAGCCCGGTGATCATGGCCTCGCCGTACCCGGACTCCGTGCCCGGCCCCGACTGCGCGGGCAGGTCCCGACGGCCCGACGCCGATGGCCGACCGGCGTACAGCAGGGCGGAACGCAGCCGTTCCTCGGCGGTGGGCGGCCCCGGGTGCAGGACATACACACCGGGCAGCGGCTGCTGCCACGGCCCACCGGCCCTGCACTGCGCGGCGGCCTTCGCCGCGGACACGCCGTGCGCCCTCAACTGTGCGGCGGACAGCACACGTTGACGGGCGTCACCGGCGACGGGGAGGTGACAGGGGGAGAGCGGGGAGTTCTGGGTCATGCTCCGGGGTATCCCGCACACGACCCCGCCGCTAACCCCTGTTACACGCCCGTCGACAATTCGGGACAACGTCGACCTAAAGTACGCACGTTCGACAACCGAAAAGCTTGTCCCGCCAAGGATGACCCGCCGTCCCGCCCGACGGAGCGCCGGTGCGGCAGGCCCGGCCGGGCGCCCCGCGAGGCCCCGCCCCGGACGGGAGTGACGTTCAAGCCCGTCCGGGGCGGGGAAGAGGCCGGGGAGTGCCCGGCCGGGGAACATCCGTCAGACCGCGCTCGCCGCGGCCGCCGCAGTGTCGCACTCCTGCGCCCGCAGGGCCCGAGCCAGATCGTCCCGGGCCTCCAGCACCAGCCTCCGCAGCGCCGGCGCCGCGTCCTCGTGCGCGGTCAGCCACGCGTCCGTCGCCGCGAGCGTCGACGGATCGTCCTGGAGCGCCGGGAACAGACCCTTGACCACGATCACGCCGATCTGGATCGACCGCTCGGCCCACACTCGCTCGATCGCGGCGAAGTACTTGTCCGTGTACGGCGCGAGCAGCTCCCGCTGCGACGACTGCGCGAAGCCCGTGATCGTCGCCTCCACCAGCGCGTTGGACAGCGCGTCCGACTCCACGACGTCCGCCCACGCCTGCGCCTTGACCGCCGCCGACGGCCGCGAGGCCAGGCATCGGACCTGGTGCCGCTTCCCGGACGCCGTGTCGTCGCGGGCCAGTTCGGCGTCGATCGCCGACTCGTCGGCCACGCCGTGCGCGGCCAGCGGCGACAGGAACGCCCAGCGCAGCTCCTGGTCGATGTCGAGGCCGTCGATCCGTGCCGAGCCGTCGAGCAGCCCGGACAGCAGCCGGAAGTCCGTGTCCGAGTCGGCCACCGACGCGAAGAACCGCGCCCACGCCAGCTGGTGCTCGCTGCCGGGCTCGGCGATCCGCAGCTCCCGCAACGCGGCCTCGGCCAGCGCCCGGCCACCCTCCTCGCGCCACCCCGGCGCCGCGTAGTGTGTGAGCGCGGTCCGGGTCCAGGTGTGCAGCATCTGCAGCACACCGATGTCGGACTCCCGGCCCGAGAAAGCCAGCACGAGGGAGACGAAGTCACGGGCCGGCATCAGCCCGTCCCGTGTCAGGTTCCACAGCGCGGACCAGCACAGTGCCCGCGCGAGAGGATCGGTCATGTCTCCCAGGTGCGCGCGCAGCGTGGCCAGGGACACCTCGTCGAAGCGGACCTTGCAGTACGTGAGGTCGTCGTCGTTGACCAGGATCAGCTCCGGCCGCTCGGCACCGGCCAGCTCCGTGACCACCGTGCGCGGCCCCGCCACGTCCACCTCGGCGCGCGCGTACCGCACCAGGTCGCCGTCGGCGGCGCGCCGGTACAGCCCGACCGCGACCCGGTGCGGCCGCAGCTCTGGATGGGAGTCGGCCGCCTCCTGGAGGACCGCCAGCTCCGTGATCCGGTCCGCCGAGTCGTACGTCGCCACCGGGGTCAGCGAGTTGACGCCCGCGGTCTGCAGCCACGACCGCGACCAGGCGGTCATGTCCCGCCCGGACGTCTCCGCCAGGACGGAGAGCAGATCGCCCAGCTGCGTATTGCCGTAGGCGTGCTTCTTGAAGTAGCGCCGGGCGCCCTCCAGGAACGCGTCCCGCCCCACGTACGCCACCAGCTGCTTCAGCACCGAGGCGCCCTTGGCGTAAGTGATGCCGTCGAAGTTGAGCTTGGCGTCCTCCAGGTCACGGATGTCGGCCGTGATCGGGTGCGTGGAGGGCAGCTGGTCGGCGCGGTACGCCCAGGACTTGCGGTTGTTGGCGAAGGTGATCCAGCCGTCCTCGAACCGGGTCGACCCGACCATGGCGAAGACGCCCATGAAGTCGGCGAACGACTCCTTCAGCCACAGGTCGTCCCACCACTGCATGGTGACGAGGTCGCCGAACCACATGTGCGCCATCTCGTGCAGGATGACGTTGGCGCGGCTCTCGTACGACGCCTGCGTCACCTTGCCGCGGAAGATGTACTCCTCGCGGAAGGTGACACAGCCCGGGTTCTCCATCGCGCCGAGGTTGTACTCGGGCACGAACGCCTGGTCGTACTTCCCGAACGGGTACGGGTAGTCGAAGTTGTCGTGGAAGAAGTCCAGGCCCTGCTTGGTGATGAGGAAGACGTCGTCCGCGTCGAAGTGCCGGGCGAGCCCCTTGCGGCACAGCGCGCCGAGCGGGATCTCCAGCTTCGTACCGTCGTCGAACGTACGGCTGTAGGAGTCGGTGACGTAGTGGTACGGACCGGCCACGATCGCCGTGATGTACGTCGAGATCGGCTTCGTCTCGGCGAACCGCCGCACCTCGCCGTCCCGCGACTCCTCGGCCCCGTTGCTCCAGACCGTCCAGGCCTCGGGCGCCGTCACCTCGAAGCGGAAGGGAGCCTTCAGGTCGGGCTGCTCGAAGTTCGCGAAGACCCGCCGCGAGTCGGCCGGCTCGTACTGCGTGTAGAGGTAGACCTCGCCGTCCTCCGGGTCGACGAACCGGTGCATGCCCTCGCCGGTCCGGCTGTACGCGCACTGCGCGTCGACCACGAGAACGTTCTCGCCCTCCGGCAGCTTTTCCAGTGCCACCCGTGTCCCGTCGAAGACGACGGCCGGGTCGAGCGGCTGCCCGTTCAGCGTCACCGCGTTCACGCTCGGCGCCACCAGATCCGCGAAGGTCGACGCCCCCGCCCGCGCCGTGCGGAACCGGATCGTGGTCACCGAGCGGAAGGTCCGCGGGCCCGAGGAGGTCCCGTCGCCGTCCCCGTCGGGCCCACCGACGGCGGAACGCAGATCGAGAGCGACCTCGTAGCCGTCGACGCTCAGCAGCTCGGCCCGCACACGGGCCTCGTCGCGGGACAGGTTCTCACCGGGCACGGCACACTCCTTCGTGTCACGTTCGAATGGTGTGATCCTCCCATGTCGCCACTCGGCCCGGGGTGCGGGAATGGCCGGTGCGCCCGGAGGCGTTCTCGCGCACAGGCGCGAATGCCCTCATGAGGAGAGATATGTCTGACAACAGCACGGCGGCTGGCAAGACCCCTGCCGATTTCTGGTTCGACCCGCTCTGCCCCTGGGCCTGGATGACCTCCCGCTGGATGCTGGAGGTGGAGAAGGTCCGTGACGTCGAGGTCCGCTGGCATGTGATGAGCCTCGCCGTACTCAACGAGGACAGGCTCGACGAGCTGCCCGAGGAGTACCGCGAACTCCTGGAGAAGGCGTGGGCCCCCGTCCGCGTCGTCATCGCCGCCCAGCAGAAGCACGGCGACGAGATCGTCGGCCCGCTCTACACCGCGCTGGGCACCCGCTTCCACAACCAGGGCGAGGGTCCCACCCGAGAGGCGATCGTGGGCGCGCTCGGGGACGTCGGCCTGCCGGCCGAGCTGGCGGACTTCGCGGACTCGGACGTGTACGACGCCGAGCTGCGCGCCTCCCACAAGGAGGGCATCGACAAGGTCGGCCAGGACGTCGGCACCCCGGTCATCGCCGTCCCGGGCTCGGACGGCGAGCAGATCGCCTTCTTCGGCCCGGTTGTCACCCCCGCCCCGAAGGGCGAGGAGGCGGCGAAGCTGTGGGACGGCACGCTGCTGGTGGCGTCGATCCCCGGCTTCTACGAGATCAAGCGGACCCGTACGCAGGGCCCGATCTTCGACTGATCGCCCACGGTGCCGCCCGGGGTCCGGCCGGGCAGGTTCTCGCCGGTCGCCGCCCGGTGCGCCTGCCAGGCCACCGCGAGCGTCGACTCGCACTCCGCCTCCTCCCCCTTCGCCGCCGCGGCCCTGATCTCCGGCAGCTCGGCCAGCGTGTCCGGTTCGGCGACGACCTGCTCGAAGACCTCCCGCAGCAGGGACCCCGGAGGAGGCGGGGTCGTTCCCCTCACGGCTTGCGCAATTCACCGAACCAGCGCACGATCGCCGACGTGGCCGCGACATTGGACCCCAGGTGACGGGACTTCTCGTAGTCGACAGCGCCGAGATCGACGACCGGGGCGTTCACGCCGTTCCTGAGCAGAGCCGCTCGGCAGCGCTCGGTGTTGGCGGTGTCGGCCTGCTCGTCCCCGGTCGCCATGTAGAGCCGGACCGGGGCACGGGGGGCCCAATCGGTGCACACGGCGTCGGTGGTGCGCAGCGCCGCTGCCAGCGGCCCCGTCGGATGCGCGAGCAATTCGCGGCCGTGCTCGGTCAGCAGCTCGTCCAGAGTGCCCGGGGTGCCCTGCATCAGCTGCTGCCCCGTGTGCGCGCCGTCGAAGAGCCCCTCGATGGTGTCGGCGTAGGGATCCGAGAAGACCTCGCCAGGGCTGTCGTAGATGTGGTGGAGACGGTTGAACGCCACCAAGGTGTACGCCGCGTACAGCACACCGGACTTGGTGTCCAGCCTGCCCTGAATCAGCGCGGGCAGCTCGACGCCACCGAAGTCGTACGCGCCACTGACCGGTGCCAGCGCGCCCAGCCTGAACCAGTGGTCCTCACCCGCCTGAAGAGCCCGGCCGAGCCCCAGCGCCGCCGAGGCGCCCTGCGAGAAGCCGGTGACCATGACCTCGCGCTCCAGCACATGTCCGGTGCGGGGCGCGAAGGCGCGGGCCGCCCGCAGCATGTCCAGGGATGCCGTGGTCTCGGAGCCGATGTCCATCCAGGGGTGCGGACCGGGTCCCTTGCCCATGCCCAGATAGTCGGGCGCGACCCCCGCGGCACCGGCCGACGCGTGCGCGATCACCGACGCGGACACGAACGCGCCGCGCCGCATGGACGGGGAATCGTCCTTGTGGACGCCAGTGCCGTGAGCGAAGGAAACCGCCCGCAACCGTCCCTCGCTGTTGAGTGGCAGCACGAACAGCCCGCTCGCCGTGGTGGGCAGCCCGTACGCGTCGACGGTCCGGTAGACCAGCCGGTACGCGACCACGCCGTGCCGGACGGTGTCGTCCTCGAACCCGGCCGCGGCCAGCTCGGCGGCCACCGCCTGCGGGGTCGCGAGCGTGTACAACTTCTCGGCGGAGACCAGCGTGCCCCGGCCGCGCTCCTCGTGCCGCGCCTGGGCAGGGGCGGCGGGCCAAGTGGCGGCGGTGGCGACGGCCGACCCGCTCAGCAGCAGGCCGCAGCAGAGGGCTGCCACTTTGAGACCGCTGCGGTATCGGGTCCCACCGCGCGGCGATGCAGTGGCGGGGACAGTCATGAGTTCCTCCAAGTGTGGCTCGGCGTAAGCCCGTTCAGCCTCACGCGTTGCGAACTTCGACGCACTGGTGCGGGCCCCCGGCTTCTCCTGGAGGCTGCCCCCGTGCACGGTGCCGCCCGAAAGGGCCGGCCCAGCAGGCGGAGGCCGAGGTACTGACCGCAGCTGTACGCGGTCATGCCGCACCGACCCCTTGCCGGGGGCCGGTGGCTCCGTCGGCGGGCGCCGCGGTCCGCCGCCCCGCCGCGACGAGGGCCAGGGACACGGCGAGGGAGGCCGCCGCCATCACCGTCATCGCCGTCCCCGGCGAGGTCCGCTGGGCGACGGCGCCCGCGAGCGCGGCCGCGACGCCCTGCATGGTGAGCACGCCGGACGAATGCAGTCCGAGGGCCTGACCGGTGATCTCGTCCGGGGTCAGGGCCATCAGTCGCTCCTGGAACAGCAGACTCGCCGCGAACCCGACCGAGGCGAGCGTGGTGAGAGCGAACGCCACCGGCAGCGCCGGGTGCGCGGCGAAGAGCAGATACGGGGCGGCCAGGAGCAGCTGCAGCGGGGTCGCCAGTCGCCCCCGCCGGTGCCGGGCGATGAACCGGCCCGCCACCGTGTCCCCGACGAGCATCCCCAGTGCGCCGCATGCGAAGAGGAGCCCCGCGTGCTCCGGGGAGTACGGGACGAACAGCGACTCGCAGCCCACGATCAGCCCGTTCGGCACCCAGAGCGCGAGGTAGACCCGGCGGCGCGGACCGGAGGACCACAGCACGGCGTTGGTCCGCCAGGTCTCGGCGACCGACGGCCGCCCGGCGGCGCGCGGCGGCCGGCGCATCAGCCCGAACCGGGCGACGGCCGCACCGGTCAGATACAGGGCGGCGGCGACCAGCAGTGTGCCGCGCGCGGACAGCGTCGTCACCAGAAGTCCGCCGAGCGCGAACCCACCGATCTGCATCAGGCCGGAGCACATGTTCAGCACCGAACGTCCGAGCAGATAGCCGTCCTTGGGCAGCACCTCGTTGAGCAGGCCGTACCGCACCCCGCCGCCCACGGCGGCGATCACCCCCTCGGCCAGGATGATCGCGAAGACCACCGGCAACGGGAGCCCGGGGACGGCGAGCACAGCGGTGGCCAGCCCGAAGACGAGCGCCATGCCGGTCATCGCGGCCCGCGGCGGCAGCCGGTCCGCCGCCGACATCAGCACGGTCGCCCCGATCACCTGGGCGAGCGAGGAGCCGAACATGGACAGCGCGGCGAGCAGCGGCGAGTCGGTCGCGGCATAGACGAGGGTGCCGAGGGCCAGCCCGCTCATCGTCGACGCGGCGACCTGTACGGCACTGGTCGCGAAGAGCGGCCTGAACTGCGGCGCTCGGAAGAGTTCCCGGTAGGTACGCATGCGGGGAGTCTCGGAGGCCGTCCCCGCACGCCGTTATTGTTTCGCGGGGAGGCGAAACGTCATGGGCCTGTGGCAGATCAGCACGGACACGCTCGCGGGGAGTCGGTTCGTCGTCTCGCCGCTCGCCGAGACCATCTCCGCCCTGAACGCGTTGGAAGGGGGACGGGCCGAGCACCCCGGCGAACGGGCCTGGCTCGACGCCCATCTGTCCGCCTACCGGGCGCGGCAGGCCGCCGACCCGGTTGCCGCCCTCCTGGTACCGGCGGCACTCGGCGGCAGCTGGAACGCGGACTTCATCACCCCCACGCCGACGGGCCAGGGCACGCCGTCCCTGGAGGAGGAGCTGGTTCCGGTCCGGGCCACCACGCCCGAGCGCGCCCGCGCCGACCTGGCCGTGTCGCTCGGCGGCCGTCCGCTCCCGGAACTCCTGGACCGCGACGACCTGGCGCAGCGCGCCGCCGACGTACTGCACTGGGTCTGGCGGCACACCGTCCTGCCCAACTGGCCGCGCCGCCGCCGGATCATCGAGGCGGATGTCGTCGCGCGCACCGGACAGCTGAGCCAGGGCGGCTGGGCCGCCGCCCTCAGTGGCCTGCGTCCGGGAATGCGGTGGCTCGGCGGGAGCCGGCTCCAGATCAATGCGCACGACTACCCGCCGAAGCAACTGGCTGGTGCGCGGCTGTTGTTCGTCCCGGTCACCCAGCGCAGCGGTTGGGTCTCCTGGGACGACGACGCCCTGCGGTACGCGGTCGTCTACCCGTGCTCGGGCACCCTGGCCGAGGCGGGCCGGGAACGGGTGCCGGACGGTCTGAGCCGCCTGCTCGGCCCCGCGCGGGCGGCGGTCCTGGTCCTCCTCGCCTCCCCGAAGAGCACCACCCAGCTGGTGGCCCTGACCGGCCAGGGGCTGGGCTCGGTGGGCCGCCACCTCAGGGTCCTCCTGGACGCGGGCCTGGCAGACCGCCGCCGGGCCGGCCGCTCGGTGCTGTACTTCCGCACGCAGGCGGGCGATGTGCTGGTGGGGGTTCAGCAAGAGGTTTAGGGGTGTGACTGCTCCACGCGGTCCATCGGCGTCAATCTGCTCCATGAGCTTGTGGCCGTGACCGGGAGGCGGAGCGGCCGTCGTTCCTCGCTCAGCGGCGGATCTTCTTGCCGTTGTGGGTGGAGAGGCACTAGCGGTGGGCTGATCCTGAATCCTCGGCCGGGCGGGGCGGTGAGCCGGCCAGCGGTGAGGCGTCTTCGTAGCGCACCTCGTAGACGCGCTCCGTGAACTTCCAGCCGTCGGCGGTGCGCTGGTAACGGTCGTGATAGATGGCGTAGTTCAGCCCTCCGCGGCCGTCGAGGCCACGCCCCACCTCTGAGATGTACGCGCGGCCGGACGCCGTGTCGCCGTCGAGCCGGATCACGCCCGGGTGCGTGTTCTGCACAAGGAATTCCACAACATCCGGCACCCGCCTGCCCCAGCCGCGGATCGCCTCCCGCCCTTCGAGTTCGACGGGAATGTTGGGCATCCGCAAGGCGCCGTCCGGTGTGAACAGCGAAGCGATGCGGTCGTAGTCGCGCATCATCACCCCGTCGGTGAACTCTCCGCGCAGCGCCTCGATCTCCACGCGGTCCGCGATGGCCTGAAAGTAGTCACTCATCGGTCTCCTCCTCGTCGCATTGGACTCGGTGCACGAACGACACCCGCTGGATGGCGCGTCCGTCCCAGCAGTACGACGGAGCGGCGCTGCGGAATGTGACACGGTTTCGCCCGGAGCGCACCGTGATGACGATCCGTCGGCACGAACGAGGGTGAGGAGGACAGAGCGCGCGACGACTGGGCGGGTGCGGGCGTTCCGCCCGGTCACGGACGGGGACTAGGCTGCGGTACGGCGTCGGCGAAGGCCGTCGAAGGGCAGTTGGCGGACGGCCGAACTCGCCCCGGAAGCAGCGGGATACGACGGAGGACCGGGATGGGGGCCATGGCAGATTCGGGCAACGGGAGCGACGAGCGGCGACGAAAGGCCGATCCGGCCGAGCTGGGGGGTGTCCTCGCGCGCTACCGGGAACGCCCGACGATGGGCAAACTCGGCCTGACCGTCATCCCGGTCGCAGCCTTTCTGATGTTCGGCGGCATACCCGACTCCATGCCGGGCACAGGCCACCTCATATTCGACGTGATCTGCCTCCTGCTGTTCGTCTTGGGCGTGTACGAGCTGACCCACTCCCTCGCCTCCTGGCTGATCCTGCACGAGGACGGGATCGTCTACCGGGGCCGGCGCAAGGTGCGGTGGGCGCACCACTGGGAAGAATTCAAGGACGTCGTCCTCTCTCACGAGGTCACCTACCTCGGCCCGTCCTCCCGGCCGATCTCGGACAAGATCGTCGCGCGGCTGTGGACGGCGACCGGCCAGGGCGCCCGTGAACTGTCCGGCAATTACTTCCTGACCGACGTCGGCGCCGGCCTCCTGCGCACCTTTCTGCGCTCCCCGGGGAACCTGACGCCGATGTTCGGAGGCATCATCGACCGTGTCGTGGAGGAGCGTGTCCGGCACGACCTGCGTGAACTGGCCACCGAGGGTGGCAAGGTCCAGTACGACTCCATCGAGATCGGCAGTACGTACCTGTACGTCAAGGGCGCAGCCGACGAGATCCCGTGGGACGAGGTCACCCGGGTGACCGTGGACGACCACCAGGTCGGCATCACCGTTCCCCACCTGCGACGCCGCATGGAGGGCCTCAAACTCAAGGCGGACGGCCGCCGGGAGAACTACCGGGTCGGCGGGGACAACACCCTGTACATCGAGACCAAGGGTCTGAGCAACTGCCGCAAGGCGATCATCTGGTCCGTCATGTCCAACATTGCGGAGTCCATCGACGCGCGACCGCGGTGACCGTGACCACGGGCAGGACCCGTACGGGGCGAGCGGACCAGGCGACGACGCGTCCGCCCGCGCGAGCGGTGTAGGCGTACCGCTCGCCGGCCCTGAGCCGTATGACGGTCTCCCACTGACCGTTGTCGAGCCAGCGGAAGGTGCGGTCGCGGTCCTCCGCATCGAACGCCGAGAGCAGGGTCCGTACGGAGACCCGCATCCAGATCAGTGCCTGCGGGGGAGTGGCGGCGTGCTCGGCCCGTACGAGCAGCCCGTCGACGGTGAACTCGCACCGCCAGGCGGTCCGGAGGGGCCGCCTCATGTCAACCCCGCTTGACCGATGGTCAGATGGACCCAGACGGTCTTGCCGGGGTCGCGGGGCCGTACGCCCCACTTCGCCGCGATCGCGTCCACGATGACCAGGCCTCGGCCGGACAGGTCGTCGAGCGTGGGGGTGCGGAGCTCGGGCATCCGCCACTGGTACGAGTCGGAGACCTCCAGCACGAGCGTGCCGTTGCGACGGCGTAAGCCCAGCTCGAAGTAGTCGCCGGTCCCTTTGGCGTGGTTGACCACGTTAGTGCTCAACTCGCTTGCGAGGAGAGCGGTGTCGTCGATGAGCCCGCCGAGCTTCCACTCGATCAGGACGCTCTCGACGTGGCGTCGGGCGGCGGGGACGGAGTCCCTCCGGGCCCGGAATCTCTTGATGTGCGTGCGCCCGGACATGGGTCCCCCAAGGTCGGTGAGCAGGTGGATTCGCGGTCACGGAGTGCGTCCATTCAGCAGCGCGGTGTGACGCAATCCACGCTAGAGGTAGGTTCCGACGAAAGGCAAGCGAGTCGTGAGTGCAAACTTGCATTCACTCGTGAGGGGCAAGTCGCTAGCGCCTGCGAACAGTTAGTGGGCACACTGGCTTTGAGAGTGAGGGGGGCGTATGCCCGCAGGTGGGAAGCCCACGGTGCGCAGCCGTCGGTTGGGGGCGGCGCTGAAGCGCCTGCGCTTGAACGCGTTCCTGGACCAGGAGCATGCCGCCGAGGCGGTGGCGTGCTCGACGGCCAAGATCAGCCGGATCGAGTCCGGGACGGTCAGCGCGCGAGTGGGTGATGTGCGTGTGCTGCTCGACCTGTACGAGGTCGAGGACGAGTCGGAGCGCAAGAGGCTGGAGAAGCTGGCCCGTGACAGCAACAAGCGCGGCTGGTGGCTGAACTTTCCGTTTCAGTCACCCGCACTCGACCGGTTGGGCGACTTTCTTTCGCTGGAGACGGACGCCACGTACATCCGCGCCTGGCAACCGGTCTTCATTCCCGGCCTGCTCCAGACGCCGGACTACACCCGGGCATTGACCGAGGCCAACCCTGAAGTCCTCAGCAGCGAAGCGGCCGATGAGATCGTGAAGGTGCGGCAGGAGAGACGGCGGGTGTTCGAGGAGTCAGGCGCGCGGTTTGCCGCCGTCATCTGGGAGCCGGCCATATCAGGCCCGATGCCCTCGGCGAACGTGCATCGCGATCAACTTGCCCATCTCATCCGGATGGCCAAGCAGCCGAATGTGACGCTCCAGGTGCTGCCCCACGCCGAGTGGGCAGCAGCGCGCGTCGCGCCCGCTTTCGTCGCGCTCTCCTACGCGCACGAAGCCTCGCCGGAGGCCATTGTGCAGGACACGCTGGTCAACAGCGTCATTCTGGAAGATCATGAAGACATGGCGGGTTACGTCCACGCCTTCGACACCCTCCGGTCCGCAGCTCTCACACCGGATCGGAGTCTCACCTTCATCCGGAAGACCATGAACGGCATCGTCGCGGAGAACGAGGAATCGTGAGCAGCCAGGAAGTTGTCAGCCCATTTGTGAAGTCGTCGTTCTCCGGCGGCGGGTCGGCCAACGAGTGCGTCGAGGTCGCCCACACCGCCGACGGTGGCCGTGCCGTCCGGGACAGCAAGCGCCGGGACGGCGGGCTCCAGTTCTACGCCCCCGTCGGGTGGGCCGCGTTCATCGACGGGGTGAAGGCCGGGGCCTTCACGCGCTGAGCCACTCCTCGACCTCGACCACGTCCCCGACGGTCACCACGCCCTCGCGGACCACCGCGTTCTTCGCGCCGAAGCTCACCTTGTTCTTGTACTCCGGCTCGCGCCGGTACGTCGCAAGGGTCCGGACCGGTTCCGGGCCCGCGCGGCGGCCCGTGCGCTGGTCGACGAGCGGGACATTGCACCGCATCGCCCGTACGGAATAGGCGAGTTCCACGGAACCGAGAGTCATCCGGCGTACCCGGTCCTCGAAGTGCGGTTCGTCGTTGCCGGACAGGACGATGTTGGGGCGGAAACGGTCCATCGGCACCGGTTCGGCGTCGCCCCGGGCGGTGATGCGGGCGTTGAGGTCGTCCAGGGAGGCCGTCGAGGCGACCAGCACCGCGTGGGCGTCGGCGAAGTTGACCTTGCCGGGGGTGTCGCCCCAGCCGTCCCGGTCGAAGCCGGGGGCCACCCGTACCAGGCGGGACTTGGCTCCGAGCGCCTCGGAGAACCATTCCGCGACCTCGTCCCCCTGGTCGGCTGCCGCGCCGAGCGGGCGGTCGAACATGCTGACCTCGCGGCGCGGGCCGTCCCGGTCGACCTTCAGGCGGAGCGGTTCGACGCCCTCGGCGGACAGGCCCAACGCCGCTCCGGCTTCCAGGACGTCGACCCTGATCGCGGCCATCGAGGCATGCGTGCGCTGACTGCGGAACGCTCCGTCCGCAGCGTCGACCACCATGAACGTCCGGTCGTGTTCGAGGCCGGTCCCGAGGACCTGCGCGGATTCGACCACGGTGCCGGCGCAGCCCTTGACCGGGTAGTAGGTCAGTTCGCGAACGGTGATCGTCATGATGTCCCCTCCGGGGCAGCCGCTTCGAGGTCGTCGACGCTGCCGGACATGATGGTGCGGATGTGCTGGGTGAGGTGGTCGACGGGCCAGTCCCACCAGGCGACGGCCAGGAGCCGGGCTATGGTCTCGTCGTCGTACCGGGTGCGGATCAGCTTGGCGGGATTGCCGCCGACGATGCCGTAGTCGGGTACGTCACCGGTGACGACCGAGCCGGCGCCGATGATCGCGCCGTGCCCTATCCGTACGCCCGGCATCACCATGGAGTTGTAGCCGAACCAGACGTCGTTGCCGACGACCGTGTCGCCCCGGCCCGGCAGCCCGGCGAGCAGGTCGAAGTGCTCGGTCCAGGAGCCGCCCATGGTGGGGAAGGGGAATGTGGACGGGCCGTCCATCCGGTGGTTGGCGCCGTTCATGATGAACCGCACCCCCGTTCCCAGCGCGCAGAACTTCCCGATGACGAGCTTCTCCGGACCGTAGTGGTAGAGCACGTTGCGGGTCTCGAACGCGGTCGCGTCGTCGGGGTCGTCGTAGTACGAGTAGTCCCCGACCTCGATCAGCTCGGACTTGACCAAGGGCTTCAGTTGCACGACCCGGGGCTGGCCCGGCATCGGGTGAAGGACGGTGGGGTCGGCAGGGGGAGCGCTCATGGCGCCCATCATCGCAGCAAGGGGTACGACGGCTTGATGATGGCCCTCGTCACCGACGGCCGGTAGGGCCCGGCGTGCGGGGCACCGGCCGGGGACGAGGGATGCCCCCGGCCCGCGCGAGGTGACCCATGGGCCCTCGTCCGCCGCGTCCGGGCAAGGAGCCTCCGAGGAGCCCCCTCACCCCGCCTGCCCGGTGTCCTCCTCCGGACCTGGCAGCCGCCATGTGTAGGGGAAGAGGTCCCCGCCCCATCGGGACGGATCGCCCAGCTCGTCGGCGGCCTCGGGAGCTCTCAGGAGGCAGCGGTGGCGCAGGAGTTCGCGGCGTTCGGCCGGAGTCAGCAGCTGTTCCTCTTCGCAGAGGTGCGCCGGGTCGTCGATATCCGTGCGCCCGCCCACATTGAGACGCGTGGACGTCGGTGTCCGGTAGTCCAGGCGGAGATCGGTCCCCCACTGCGAATTGCTTCCCCAGCCGCAGGACAGGTCGACGGTCGGGCGGTACCGGCGCAAGTACGTCCAGTACAGCGGGGAGCAGTCGGCGACGCCGCGCCGGGCGTGGTGCGCCCCGGCACGGACCCGGACCCCGGCCCGGCTGAAGAGCAGCTGTCCGAGCATCAGCCCGGGCCACACCACTTCCGTGATCCGGATCGGCTCGTCCGGATCGTCGCTCTGCTCCACCTCGGTGATCTCGTGCCGGAACGGATCGAAGCCGGTGCCGTCGAACGGGCTCATGCCCAGGGCGGTGAACAACTCCAGGTATTCGGCTGGGGAAACCACCGGCCATCCGTCGTACGTACTGAGGGCGGCGGCCCACGCTTGTGTGCCGACCGGGTCCGGTGCGGGCTGGAAGTGGTGGAGCAGGGCGTCGCTGACGCGGCTGAGGGCGTAGAGCTCGTGGCGGAGATACAGATCCGGCCGCTCGGGCACCCCCTCGCCGGTGCGCCAGGCACCGTCGGCGCAGGCGTGCGCGATCGCGTCGCGGTAGCTCCGTCCGGCCCTCGCCAGCCACGGTACGACCACCCGGCCGAAGGCGTCCGGTCCTTCGTGGTCGACCAGGGTCCTGAAGAGTTCACGGGCATGGGGCTCGTCCTCGTACATGCGCAGAGCGTAGGAGTCAACGGCGCACCGGTCGACGGGATTTGGCCCTCGACATCCCGGCCGGAGACGTGCGCAGCCGCCTCGCGCGGGAACCAGGCGTCGGCGGTCCCGCGCCGTCCGGTGTGGTGGAAAGCCTCCAAGAGCGGCTGAGCATTACTGTGCCTGACGAGGCGACCGTCCGTGTTCGTGGGGTCGCAGACTTGCAGGGTGTGGTGCGGGCCTCCGCGCCGCCACCTCCATTCGTGACGACCCGAAGGGCCCGAGCCCATGAGCGAACGCGTCATCGCCCCCAAGAATCGCGGCTTCCTCTTCCTCGACTCCCACCCGGCCGGCTGCGAGCGCCTGGTGAAGAACATGTGGCAGGCAGTCCCCGCGCCCTCCCGGGTGCCGGACCGGGCACCCGTGGCGCTGGTCATCGGCTCCTCCGCCGGGTACGGGCTGGCCGCGACGATCGCCGGTCTCGCCCGTGCCGGCATCCGTGGGATCGGGGTCTGCTTCGAAAAGGCCCCCGGACGCCGCACCGGTACGGCCGGTTGGTACCGCACGGCCGCGACCGCCGAGCTCGCCCGGCGGCACGGTCACGACATGGTGTTCCTCAACGGAGACGCGTTCTGCGACGAGATGAAGGACCAGGTCGCCCAGGTGCTGGAGGAGCGTTTCGGCGGCCGTCTGGACCATCTGATCTACTCGGTGGCCGCCCCGCGCCGCACCGACCCCGACACCGGGACCACCTACGCGTCCGTCCTCAAGCCCGTCGGCGAGGCGTACAGCACCAAGACGCTCGTCTTCGACGACCGGGGCGCCGGCGAGGTGCGGGAGGTCGAGACGCAGCCCGCCGACGGCGACGACATCGAGCAGACCGTCGCCGTCATGGGCGGAACGGACTGGGAACGGTGGATCGACCATCTCGCCGACCGCGGGCTGCTCGCCGATGGATTCAGCACCGCCGCCCTCTCTTACATCGGCTCCCCCCTGACCGCCGCGATCTACCGGCAGGGCACCATCGGCGCCGCCAAGTCCCACCTCGAACAGACCGCCCGCACCCTCGACGAGCGGCTCGCGAAGCTGGTCGACGGGCGCGCGGTCACCTCGGTCAACGCGGCCGCCGTCACCCAGTCCTCGACCGCGATCCCCGGCATCGCCCTTTACGTCGGGCTGCTCCGCGGCGTCCTCGGCGACGCCATGGTCCCGCCGATCGGGCAGCTCACCGACCTGTGGGACCAGCTCACCGGTGTCCGCCCGCTCGACCTCGACGACGAAGGGCGCGTGCGCCTGGACACCTGGGAACTCGATCCTGCTGTCCAGGCGGCCGTCACCGAGCGGTGGAACGCCGCCGCCACCGAGAACATCACCGAACTCGCCGACCTCGACTGGTTCCACGCCGAGGTGCAGCGCCTGTACGGGTTCGCCGTGCCCGGCATCGACTATGCCGCGCCGGTCGAGACCGACATCCCCTGGCCGGACACCACCGCCCTCTGAAGCGGTCCGGTCCGGGTTCGGCGCAGGTCCTTCGGCGGAAATCCCTTCGACGCGGTCGGCGGATCCGGTCATGATCAGGCACATGACTTTGCACGTGATCGACCCGGTTCGTATCGGTACCGAACAGCTGCCGGGAGGGCGGCGGCTGGGCTGGGCCGAGTGGGGACCGGTGGACGGCGTGCCGGTGCTGCTGTCGCCGGGGGCGGCCACCAGCAGGCATCTGGGGTTCGGTTACGACGTGGCGGCCGACCTCGGCGTGCGGCTGATCTCGCTCGACCGTCCGGGGCTGGGCGCCTCCTCGCCGCTGCCCGGCCGCACCTTCGGGGACTTCGCCGACGACATCCGCGCGTTCGCCGCCCTGCGCGGCCTGGGCCGGCCCCTGATGGTCGGCAACTCGCAGGGAGCGCCCTTCGCCCTCGCGTGCGCCGCTGCCGGGGCGGTCGGCGCGCTCGCCGTGGTCTCCGGCGCGGACGAGATCGCCGCACCGCGGTTCGCCGACGCGCTTCCGGACGACCTGCGGGGCCTGGTCGACCTGGCGGTGTCCGACCCGGAAGCCGCCGAGAAGGTCTTCGCCGGGTTCACCGCGCAGGCGATGTGGGACATGGTCATGTCCGGCAGTCCGGAGTGCGACCTCGCCGTCTATCAGCAGCCCGCGTTCGCGGCCGCCTACCGGCGCGCGCTCGACGAGGCGTTCGCGCAGGGGGCCGCCGCGGGCTATGCCCGGGACACGGTTCTGGCCATGGGCCGCTGGGACATCGAATGGTCGGACATCGCCGTACCGGTCGACCTCTGGTACGGGGAGGAGGACACCAGTCACTCGCCCGACCGGGGCGCCGGTCTGGCCGCGCGCATCCCGGGTGCGGTCCGGCACATGGTGCCGGACGCGGGCGGGGCGGTGCTCTGGACGCATGCCGAGCAGGTGCTGAGCACGCTGCTGAGGCACGCCCCCGTCTCCTGACTCCCTCCCCCGCCGCGCAACACGACAGAAGGACCCCCGCCTGTCACGTCCAGGCGGGGGTCCCCCCTTCATCCGCCTGCCCGGTGAAGGTTGAGAAGACGATCACGAGGCAGGACGTTCCCGCGCCTCCCGGTCAGGGGGCGAGCAGCAGCACGTCGGCGCGCTCCTTGGCGGCCGCGTAACGCTGCGCCACGTCCTGCCAGTTGACGACGGCCCACATGGCGTCGATGAAGTCGACCTTCTGGTTCTTGTACTGGAGGTAGAAGGCGTGCTCCCAGGCGTCGAAGACCAGGACCGGGACGGAGCCCTGGCCGACGTTGCCCTGGTGGTCGTAGACCTGCTCGACGATCAGCTTGCCGCTCACCGGCTCGTAGGCGAGGACGCCCCAGCCGGAGCCCTGCGTGGTGGCCGCGGCCTTCGTCAGCTGGGACTTGAAACCGGCGAACGAGCCGAACGACTCCGTGATCGCGTCCGCGAGGTCGCCGACACCGTCCGCCGCGAGCGGCTCGCCGCCGCCGTCGCCGGTCATGTTGTGCCAGTAGATCGAGTGCAGGATGTGGCCGGAGAGGTGGAACGCGAGGTTCTTCTGGAGCCCGTTGATCGCTCCCCAGGCCTCCTTGTCGCGCGCCTCCGCCAGCTGCTCCAGGGTGTCGTTCGCGCCCTTCACATAGGCGGCGTGGTGCTTGTCGTGGTGGAGCTCGATGATCTGCGGATTGATGACCGGTTCGAGCGCCGCGTAGTCGTACGGGAGTTCCGGGAGCGTGTACGTGGCCATGTGGTCGAACCCTCCAGCTGCTTTCCTGTTGTTACTGCAACCTATATGCAAGAGCAGGCTAGCAGCAGGAGGGGTCGAAAGTGATCAGCCCTTCGCCCTAGGACTTGTCCTTTCGACCGGTCGGTGAGGACCGACGTGGCGCCCCTGCCACGGCGCAGTCGCGTCGGGGGCGGCGGCGAGTTCGGGGACCGTGGGGTACCCCGGCGCGGGTTCCGTTCCGGGCACGAGGGGCGGGGGCCGCTCGTGTGGTGATGCGGTTCATGACAGAACCTCTCGCGCGGGTGGGGAGTCGGCGACGGCGGCGCCGGTCACTCCGTCCAGCTGGTGAAGCCGGGCGTAGGCCCCGCCGCGCAGGAGCAGTTCTTCGTGCGTTCCGTGCTCGACGACCCGGCCGCGGTCCAGGACCACGGTGGAGGTGGCGTCGCGGACGGTGAGCAGGTTGTGGGAGATGACGACGGTGGTCCGCCCGGCCATGAGCCGGCGCAGCGGTTCCATGATCCGGTGGCACGACCGGGCGTCCAGGCCGGTGGTCGGTTCGTCCAGGAGCAGGACGGGTGCGTCCCTGATCATCGCGCGGGCGATCGCGAGGCGCTGGGCCTGCCCGCCGGACAGGGTTCGGCCACGCTGGCCCACCAGGGTGTCGTAGCCCTCGGGCAGCAGCTGGATGAAGTCGTGGGCGTCGGCGGCGCGCGCCGCCGCGACGATGTCCGCCTCTGTCGCGTCCGGGCGGCCGTAGGCGATGTTCTCCCGTACGGTGCCGTGGAAGACCAATGTCTCCTGGAGGACCACCGCCACGTTCTCGCGCAGCTCGGACAGCCGGAGGTCCCTCAGGTCGGTGCCGTCGAGCAGGATCGCCCCCCGGTCCGGGTCGTAGAAGCGCAGTTGCAGCTTCCCGATCGTGGACTTACCGGCACCGCTCGCGCCGACCAGTGCCAGCGTGGTGCCGGGCGTCACGTGGAACGACACGTCCAAGAGCGCCCACCGGGGTGTACCCGGATAGCGGAAGCAGACGCCGCGGAACTCGATGTCGCCCCGGGCGCGCCCCGTCCGCCGGGCGTCGGCGGCTTCGACGACCTGGGGGCTCTGGTCGAGCAATTCGATGATCCGCTCGGCGGAGGCGGACGCCGCGTAGAACGTGTTGGTGAGGTGGGACAGGTCCCGGATCGGACCGTAGAGGTTGCCCAGCAGCGCGAGGAAGACCAGCAGCCCGCCCAGCGTGAGCTGACCCTCGGCCAGCTTCCACGTGCCCAGGCCCATGACGACCAGCCCGCCGGCCAGCTCGATGATCTCGACGATCGGGCTGTAGACGGCGCGGATGCGCGCCGAGGCCATCGCCGCGCGGAACTTGCCCGCACTCTCGCGTTCGAACCGGCGCGCCTCCGACTCCTGCCGGTTGTACGCCTGCACCAGCGCGATGTTGCCGAGCGACTCCTCGGCGATCGCGCTGAGCGAACCGCTGCGCCGCCGCCGCTCCCGCGACGTGACCTTGATCAGCCGGGAGAAGTGCCGGGCCGCCCACCAGAAGAGCGGCACGATGACGAGGGCGAGGAGGGTCAGATCCCAGCGCAGGTAGAACAGCAGACCGAGGAAGACGCCCAGCCGGACCACGTAGTAGAGGCCGTCCGACACCCCCGAGAGGAGGAACGTTTCCACCGCGTCGACATCGCCGGTGATACGTGACAGCACGTCCCCCAGCCGCCGCCGTTCGAAGAATCCGAGCGAGAGACCCTGCACGTGCCGGAACACCTCCGACCGAAGGGCCAGCAGAAAACGCTCGCCGACCCAGGTGGACGTCACATCGTCGGCGAATCCCAGAATGCCGGAGCAGATGATGAGCCCTGCGTAGGCCAGGGCGATCCAGAGGAAGGGACGCAGATCGCGCGGCACGAGGACGTCGTCCACCACGATCTTGAAGAGCCAGATCTCGGCCCCGTCGACGACGGGGCCGACCATGCTGAGGACGAGTACCGGAACGAGCCAGCGCCGGCCACCGCGGGTATAGGGCCAGAACCGCCGGAACGCCTCACGCGGTGCTACGGGCGGCGCGGCGGCGACGACCGCGTCGGGGTCTTCGGCCACCGACAGCAGCCGCCGCAGCACATGAAGCGAGACACGCCTCATAGGACGCGTTCCTCAAGGATTGCCGACCGAGCGGGCCAAGAGCCCGGGCCCGCTCAGCCGTTCTGTGCGATCACCGGCGGTGATCGCGGTGGCCACGGTCACCATGGTCACCGTGGTCGTGGTCGTGGTCGTCACGACCGTGGCCACGATGGTCCCTTCCGTGGTCGTCGAAGCGCCGCGACCTGTCCCCCCTGTCGTGACGGCGTTCTGCGGGGATGAGATGACTGAAGATCGCCATGAGCTTTCCTCCTGAAGAGGCTTCCAGACGCAATACGCTCCGGAGCGCTCACGGGATTGCCCTTTCGGGAAATTTTTCTCACCCGGGTCCGCCTGCCCTCCTCGCCGCGCAGGTGTGCCGGGGCTCCGGGCCAGTCCTTCCACCGCACCGGGGCCGCCCGGGGCAGGCAATCCGTGCGGGCCCGTGTTACGTAAGGAGTATGCGCAGGATTGGCATCCCCTTGGAGCGGGTGCCCGACGAAGCGCTGCTGGCCGGGCTCATGACCGGCGACCCCGAGATCGCCGTGGCCTTCGTCCGGCGGTTCCAGCGTCGTGTTTTCGGCGTGGCCGTCGCCGTGGTCGGCGACGTCCAGCTCGCCGAGGACATCGCACAGCAGACCTTCGAGCGGGCCTGCCGACACGCTCAGGTCTACGACCCGCGCCGGGGATCGGTGCCCACCTGGCTGGCGGCCATCGCGCACAACCTCGCGATCGACGCCGTCCGCTCGCGCAAGGCCACTCCGGTCGACCCCGCGGACATGGAGAACATGATGGAGACCATCACCGACACACCGGAGCGGCACGCGCTCTCCGCCGAAACCGCGGAGGAACTGCGCCGCGCGGTCGGCTCACTGCCACGGGAACAGGCACGAGCCCTGGTGATGGCCGGTATCTACGGGATGACGGCTCAACAGATCGCCGACTTCGAGGAGATACCGCTCGGTACCGCCAAGAGCCGGATAAGGGCGGCCATGGGCAAGGTCCGGGCATCCCTCGCGACCAGGCAGGTGGACCATGACTGACAACGGCGGGTTCACCTGTGAGCGGCTCCGGGAGATCGGCGCGGAACTGGCGCTCGGCGTGCTGCCCGCCGAGGAGAGGGCCGGGGCGATGGAACACCTGGAGCACTGTCCTGCCTGCCGCGAACACCTCCGCGAGCTCGCGGCCACGTCGGACGCACTGCTGGACCTCGTTCCGGGCAGCGAACCACCGGTCGGCTTCGAGGACAGGGTGATCGACCGGCTCGGACTCGCCTCCGGACGGCCCCCGCGCCGACGCGTGCAGTGGCGGCGGTTCGCCCTCGGCGCGGCGGCGGCGGCAGCGGGTCTGGCCCTCGGCGGAGGCGGCTGGGTGCTCGGTGCGTCCGTCGGCCGTCCGGCCCCGGTCGCGCCCATCGTCTCCCCGGTACAACCTCGGCTGCTCACCGCCGAACTCGCCAACGCGGGCACATCGTTCGGGCAGGTCTACCTCTACACCGGGACCTCGCCCTGGTTGTACATGGCGGTGGACGCCGACGGGCACTCCGGCACTGTCCGCTGCCAGTTGCAACGGGCCGACGGCTCCACCGTCCGGGTCGGTTCCTTCACCCTCAATCACAAGGGCTACGGCTCCTGGGCAGGGCCCTACCCGGCCGGCACATCGCCGGTCACCGGCGTCCGCCTGCTCAACTCGGACGGCTCCGTGCTCGCGAGCGCCGCCTTCGGTCAGCTCCACAGCTGACGTCCGCGCCCGTGGACACCGGGAACACGTCGTCACGCGCGGGCCCGCGCACGGGCCTCGGCGAGCCGGGTCAGATGGTCGTCGTACGCCTTCGCGTAGAACGACGCCCGCGCCGGGTCCGGTTCGACCACCGTCGTCGGGGCCGTCCAGGCGGACGTGTCCAGCTCCGCCCCGAAGCGGCGCGCCGCCGCGAGCACCGCGCCCCGCGCACCGACCTCGCCCTCCACGATCCGGACCGGCCGGCCCAGTACGTCCGCGAACAGGCGCATCCAGGCGGGGGAGCGGGTGCCGCCGCCGCACAGGGCGAGGGAGCCGGTGAGGCCAGCGGCCTCCAGGCAGTGGCGGGCGGCGAAGCCGATGCCCTCGCAGACCGCGCGGATCAGATCCGCCGGGGTGGTTTCCAGGGACACACCGGTGAGTTCGGCGCGCAGGCGTGGCTCGACGAACGGGGCGCGCTCGCCGGACGGGGCGAAGTAGGGGAGTACGCGGACACCGTTCGCGCCGGGCGGGGTGGCGGCGAGCACGGAGTCGACCTCCGTGTGCCGCACGCCGGTGGTGCTCAGGACCCAGTCGAGGGCCGCGGTGCCGACCATCGCGGGCATGGCGCGCAGCCAGTGGCCGGGTCGGTCGGTGGAGATGTGGAGACCGGCGGGCTCGCCGTCCAGATCGAGCCGCCCGGTGGCCACCAGGGCGGCCAGGCAGGTGCCGACGATCAGCAGACCGTCACCGGGACGGGTCACGCCCGCGCCGAGGGCGCAGGCCGGCAGATCGTACGGGCCGTTGGAGATCCGTACCCCGGAGGGGAGTTCGGCGGTGGCGACCGGGTCGCTGACCGGGGCGAGGAGCGAGGCCCGGTGGTCGAGCCCGAGCGCCGCCACGACGTCGGACGAGTACGTACGGGTCATCGGGTCCAGAAACGGCATCGAGGCGTCGGAGACGTCCGTGGCCCGCACCCCGGTCAGCCGCTGGAACACCATGTCCTTGCAGTACAGCGCGGTCGTCGCCGCGTCGAGCGAGGCCGGGTCGTGACGGTCGAGCCAGGCCAGCACCGGGCCCGGACAGCCCGGGAACATCGCGCTGCCGGTGCGCCGGTAGACCGCCCCGAAGACACCGGACGCCTGCCAGGCGTCGACCACTTCATGGGCGCGGCCGTCCATCCAGGAGATCGCCGTACGGACCGGCCGGCCCGCCGCGTCGACCAGCCAGACCCCGTCGCCCTGTCCGGTGAGACCGGCGAACGCGACCCCGTCGGAGCCCAGCGCGGCCAGGACCTCGCAGACCGCCCCGTACACCTCGTCCATGTCCTGTTCCACGAAACCGCCGTGGATCGTGAGTCCCACCGGGCGGGACTCGACGGCCAGGGTGCGGCCGCGCGGGTCGAAGGCCGCGGCCTTCACCACGGATGTGCCGACATCGATGCCGATGTATCTCGTCATGGGTCCGGCCCTCCTCACAGCGCGTGGGCGAGCGGTTCGCCCCGCACGTAGCGCGCCACCTCGGCCGCGGCGATCCGGGCCGCCTTGTGCGCGACGGCCCGGCTGGCGCCCGCCACGTGCGGGGTCATCAGCAGATGCGGGGTGCGAAAGAGCCGCGATCCGGCCGGGGGCGGTTCCTGCTCGTACGTGTCCAGTGCCGCGGCCCGCAACCGCCCCGAGTCCAGGGCGTCGCACAGCGCCTCCGTGTCCAGCAGCCCGCCCCGGGCCGCGTTGACCAGAACCGCGCCGTGCGGCAGCAGGGCCAGCTCGCGGGCGCCGATGAGATGCCGGGTCTCCGGGGTGAGCCTGGCGTGCAGGGTGAGGACACGGGAGCGGTCCAGGAGCGCCTCCAGCGAAGGCGCGCGCATGCCATGGACGTCGCCGCGCACATGCGGGTCGTACACCTCGACCTCGGCGCCGAACGCGGAGAGCACCCGGGCGACCCGGCTGCCCACCGCCCCGTAGCCGATCAGGCCGACGGGGGTGTCCTCCAGCTCCAGCCCGCAGTTCTCGTACGTGTAGTGGGAGGCGTCCCAGCGGCCGTCGACGGCGAGGGAGCGGTGGGCCTCGGGGAGGCGGCGCAGGGCGCAGAGGATCAGACCCACGGTGAACTCCGCGGTCGCCGCCGCGTTGCGGCCGGGCGCGAAGCAGACCCGCACCCCCCGGGCCCGTGCCGCGGCCGCGTTGACGTTGACCGGGCCGCCCCGGCAGACCACGACCAGCCGCAGATCCGGTGCGGCGGCCAGGACCCGCTCGGTGAACGGGCCCATCTGCGTCACGCACACCTCCACCCCGTCCAGCGCGGCGATCAGCGCGTCCTCGGCGTCGCTGGCCTCGTCGACCTCGGCGACCTTGCCGAAGGGCTCCAGGGGCCAGGGAAGGGTGAGTTCGGTGAGGTGGGGCTCCGTGCCGAGAGGGCCGAGGGCGTGCTGCAGGGCCTCGGCGATCAGGGAGTTGCGGACGAAATGGTCACCGGCGACCAGAATTCTCGTCGTGGGGCGGACTGTCGCGGGGCGGTTCATCGCAGAGCGTCTCCTGTCCGGGCGTCGAAGACATGGATGTGCCGGGGATCGGCGGTGATGCGTACGGTGTCGTCCCGGTCGAGCCGTACCTCCGGACCGGTCACGGCGACCAGGGGCTCCGCCACCCCGTCGAGCGAGAGCGTGGCGATGCCGGATTCCAGCAGGGGTTCATGGGCGGCGACCCGGGCCCGTGCACCAGTGTCGTCCAGGCGCAGGTCCTCCGGGCGGATGCCGAGCACCACCGCGCGTCCCGCCGCCGGGCGGTGCGGTACGGGGATGAGCACGGAGTCCGAGAGCCGCACCCCGCCCGCCCCGTCGGCCGTCCCCGGCAGCAGATTGATCGCCGGCTCCCCGACGAAGTCGGCGACGAACAGATTCACCGGCGCGTCGTAGATCTCCTCGGGGGTGCCGAGCTGCTGGATCTCGCCGTCCCGCATCACCGCGATCCGGTCGGCGAGCGACAGCGCCTCCTCCTGATCGTGCGTGACGAGGATGGTGGTGTGGCCGCTGTCCCGCTGGATGCGCTTCAACTCCCGTCGGGTGGTGTCGCGCTGGGCGGCGTCCAGATGGGACAGCGGCTCGTCGAGCAGCAGCACGTCCGGGGTACGGATCAGGGCGCGGGCGAGGGCGACCCGCTGCTTCTGGCCGCTGGAGAGCCCGGCGGGGCGGGCGTCCAGCAGTTCCGTGATCCCGATGCGTGCGGCCATGTCGGAGACCCGGCGGCGGATCTCGGCCCGTCCGTACCGGCGCCGGGCGGCCAGTCCGAACCCGAGGTTCTCCGCGACCGTCAGCGGCGGGTACAGGGCGTAGTTCTCGAACGCCACCCCGATGTTGCGCCGCTGGGCGGGGAGCCCCACCACCGACGAGCCGCCGATGAGGATGTCGCCGCCGGTGACCGGCTCCAGTCCGGCGATCATCCGCAGGGTGGTGGACTTGCCGCAGCCGGACGGGCCGAGCAGCCCCAGCAGTTCGCCGGAGCGCAGTTCGATGTCGAGGGAGCGGACCGCTTCGACGGCGGCCCGGCCACGTCCGGTGTAGGTCTTGCGCAGTGCGCGCAGGACCAGTTCAGTCATCCGTCATCGCCGCCTCCCGTTCCGGACTCGCGGCCGGTGCCGCAGACCTCGTAGGGCACCTTGTGCTCGTCGAGTTCGCGCAGGTCCCGCTCGGACGCCCCGTCGTCGACCAGCAGCAGATCGAACCGGGAGAGCGGGGCGAGCCGGTGCAGGGCGACCCGGCCCAGCTTGGAGTGGTCGAGCAGCAGCACATTGCGGCTCGCCGAGTCGAGCATCGCCCGCTTCACGGAGACGATGTGCTGCTCCTGGTGGTAGGCGTAACCGCCGGACGCCGCGGAGGTGGAGGTGAAGCAGATGTCGACCTGGAGCGACTGCACCGCCTCCACGCACGAGACGCCGAGGAAGGAGGAGTGCAGCGGGTCGAAGTCGCCGCCGAGACCCATCAGATGGATGCCGCGCTCCTGCGACAGCAGGTTGATCGCCTCCAGGAAGTTGGTGACGACGGTCAGCGGGGTGATGGAGCGCAGTCTGCGCGCTATTTCCAGGGTGGACGTCGAATCGTCGAGCATCACCGCCATGCCCGGTTCTATGAGCCGCAGGGCCCGTTCGGCGACGGCGGCCTTCTCGGCGCGCATCGTCTTCAGCCGGTAGGAGACGTTCGACTCGAAGACTCCGGACGGCTGGGCGGTGACACCGCCGCGGAACTTGCGGACGATGCCCTGCCGTTCCAGCTCGTCCAGATCCCGGTGGATGGTCATCAGGCTGACGTCGAAGCGTTCCGCCAGCTCGGCGGCGCTCACCTCGCCCTGTGCGAGGACGTACTCGGCTATGGATGCCTGGCGCGGGGCGGGGCCCCGCTGCGGAACGTTGCTCACGTGCTGATCCTTCGTCCTGGACGTGCCGGCCGGTCGGCCTCGAACAGCAGCAGACTCTCAGGCGGTACGGAGAGCCGGACCGGACGGTCGGGGCTCAGGCCCGCCGCGTCGGCGCGCGGGACGACGAGGGACAGCCGCCGGCCGCCGATCCGGACGGTGACCTCGGTGGCGCGGCCCAGCAGCTCGGTCACGTGGACGACTCCGGCCAGCTCCAGGCCCTCGCACGTGCCGGGGCCGGTGCCGGCCGGTACCGCACCCGGGCCCTCACCGGGCCCCAGGAGCCGGATGTCCCGCGGCCGTACGCCCAGTTGGACCGCGGTCCCGGGCGGTGCGGGAACCCTCAGCGGCAGCTCGTACGCCCCGTCCGGCGACCGGAAGCACCCCTCGGCCGTCACCGTGCCCGGCAGCAGATTGATCCGGGGTCTGCCGAAGGACCGGGCGACGAAGGTGTCGTACGGGCGGTGCCACAGCTCTTCGCGGGTGCCGGTCTGCACCATGCGGCCGTCGCTGATCACCCCGATCCGGTCCCCGAGCGCCAGCGCCTCCACCGAGTCGTGGGTGACGTACAGCGTGGTCGTGCTCCGGACCGAGCCGATCGCCTTCAGCTCCGCGCGCATCGCCTGTCGCAGCTTCGCGTCGAGATGCGACAGCGGCTCGTCGAGCAGGAACGCGCGGGCCGGCCGGACCAGTACCCGGCCGAGCGCCACCCGCTGCCGCTGACCGTTGGAGAGCCTGCCCACCGGACGGTCCAACAGGGCGCCGATCCCGAGGAGTTCGGCGATCTCCCCGATCCGCTCGCGCGCCTCGTGCGCGGGGAGGCGGTGGCGCGGCGAGCGGAGCGGGGAGGCGAGATTGTCGTACGCGGTGCGGTGCGGGTACAGGGCGTACGACTCGAAACACATGGCCACGCCCCGGTCGTACGGCTCCACGCCCGCCATGTCCGTCCCGCCCAGCTCGACCGTCCCGGCCTGTGGCTCCTCCAGGCCGGCGATCGTCTTGAGCGTGGTCGTCTTCCCGGCGCCGGACGGGCCGAGCAGGCAGAAGAACTCGCCCTCGGCCACCTCCAGGTCCAGACCGTCGAGCGCGGTGTTCCTCCCGTACCGCTTGCTGACCCCGCGCAGCGTGATCGCCGCCGGGCCGGTCATGACTTCACCGCCCCGAACGACAGCCCGCGCACCAGATACCGCTGGATGGTGAGCGCCAGCAGCAATGGCGGGACCACCGAGACCAGGGCCGCCGCGGCCGTCAGGTTGTACTTGGGCCGGTCGCCGCCGAGGAAGGACAACGCGCCCACCGTCACCGTCTGCGCGTCCGACGACGTCAGGATCAGCGGGAAGACGAAGTTGTTCCACGCGAAGATGAACGCCAGCAGCGAGACGGCCGCGATGCCCGGCTTCACCAGCGGCAGCGCGACCTTGAAGAACGCCTGCTTGCGGGTGTAGCCGTCCAGCAGCGCCGCCTGCTCCAGCTCGGGGGAGAGATCCGAGAAGTACGACCGCATGATCCAGACGATCAGCGGGAGGGTCACCAGTTGCAGCACCCACACCATGCCGACATACGTGTCGAAGAGCCCGAGCTTCTGGTAGAGCACGAACAGCGGGATGATGACGGTGAGTTCGGGCGCGAAGCGGAACGAGAGCAGGGTGAACATCAGGTTCTCCGAGCCGCGGAACCGCCACCGCGCGGCGGCGTACGCGGCGGGCAGCCCGATCAGCAGCGACAGCGCGACCGCGCCCAGCGACACGACCAGGCTGTTCACGAAGAACCGCACGAACGGCACGCCCTGGTCGTCCCCGGCGCCGAGCACGGTGCGGTAGGAGTCGAAGGTCGGGGTGAACGAGAAGTACGTACTGAACAGCTCGTTCGTCGGCTTCAGCGACAGGATCACCATCCAGGCGACCGGGAACAGCGCGAAGACGAAGTAGAGGATCAGCGCCAGGTCGGCGGCGACGGAGAGCGCCCTGCGCCTCGTCCCGGCACCTCCGCGTCCGTCCCCCGTACGTCCGCGCCTCATCCCGGCACCTCCGCCGCCCGGTTCTGGATCCGGCCCAGATAGCGCACCAGCACCATCGTGACGAGGTACACCACGGCCCAGAGGACGATCATGTAGCTGATCCCGAACGAGTAGCGCTGGAAGCGGATCGCCTCCAGATAGGCCCGGATCTGGAGGACCATCGTGGAGTCGCCGGGGCCGCCCTCGGTCAGCGCGTAGATGATGTCGAAGACCTTCAGCGAGTCCATGAACCGGAAGATCACGGCGACCAGGACGTACGGCCACAGCATCGGCAGGGTGAGGCGCCGGAAGGTGAACCACCAGCCCGCCCCGTCGACCGCCGCCGCCTCGAACGGCGAGGCGGGCAGCGAGCGCAGTCCGGCCAGCGCGAGGATCGCGACGAACGGGGTGTAGACCCACACGTCCACGGCGATCGACGACAGCAGCGCGCCCGTCGGCGTGTCCGTCCACTGCACACCGCCGAGGCCGAACGGCTTGAGCAGATGGTTGACGACGCCGACCGACGGCTGGAGCATCAGCTTCCACATGATCGCGGCGATCACCGGCGCGATCATCAGGGGCAGGATCAGGATCTTCTCCAGCACCCGTCCGACGAGGCTCGACCGGTGCAGCAGCAGGGCCACGGCCACCCCGAGCACGGTCTCGACGGCCGCCGCGCCGACCGCGTACAGCGTCGTCACCCGCGCCGAGTCCCAGAACGAGGGCTGGGTGAGGATCCGCCGGTAGTTCTCGACGCCGACCAGGTCCGGTCGCGGTTTGCTCGCCGCGAAGTCGAACACCGTGTAGTAGAGGCCGAGTCCGAACGGGTAGAGGATGCCGCCGGTAAGCAGCAGTGCGGGCACGATCAGCAGATACGGCCGCAGCGAGCGGCGCCACGCCGGTACCGCCCGCTGTGCCCGCTTCCCGGCCCCCGTGCCGAAGGCCGCCCCGTGGTCGGTCTCCGGCACGGGCGCCACGCGTCCGGACATCGGTCAGCCGGCCTTCGACGCCAGATCGCCGGCCAGTGAGTTCAGCACGGACGAGGCGTTCTTCCCGCCGTAGATCTCCTGGAGGGCGGCGGCCCAGCTGGTCGTCGCGTCGAAGAACTGCTCCTGCGGGGTGAACTGGATCTTCGTCTGGTCGACGACCGTCTCGAACGTCTCGATGAAGCCGGGGATGGCCCGCATCTTCTCCTTGTACGCGGGGTCCTGGCTGACCGACCTGCGTACCGGGTCGATGTGGTTGTGCTCGATCGCGCCCTTGCGCAGATGCTCCTTGCCGGTCGCCCACTGGAGGAACAGCCAGGCCGCCGTTTTGTTGCGGCTCCTGGCGTTCATGCCGAGCGACCAGATCCACATGTTCGTGGCGAGCGAGCCGTCGGGGCCCTTGGGGCCGGGGTGGAAGGCGATCTTCCCGGAGGCGGGGGAGGCCCCCTTCACCGCCTGGAAGTAGGCGGCGGTGTCCGCGTCGAAGAGCATCCCCGCCTTCTTGGCACCGAGGTCGCTGGAGCACTGGTACCAGGTGTACGAGGTCCAGGACGGCGGCCCGCCCTTCCTGACCATCTCCGCCCAGTCCCGGGTGAACGCGATCGCCTCCGGGGAGTTCATCGCGGGCTTCACCCCGTCGCCCTCGACGGTGAAGTCCTTCAGCCCGTTGCGGGCGTACATCGTCATGAAGCCCGGGTGGATCGTCGCCCAGCTGCGCGAGCCGCGCACCGCGACCCCGTACATCCCGTCGAAGCCCGCCCCGGGGGCCCTGCGGGTGATGGCCCCGGCCACCTCGCGCAGTTCGTCGAAGGTCTCGGCCGGCTTCAGGCCCAGCTTCTCGAACACCTCGGTGTTGTACGCGACGACATTGGTCTCCCATCCCCATGGCAGCGCGTACTGCCCGCCCTGCCCGAGCGGAGCGCCCGCCTTCAGCGACCACTGGTCCGCCCGGAGCAGGTTGGGGAAGAAGTCCGCCTGGTCCCATTCGGCCCCGGTCGCCGAGGAGTTGCGCATCCAGGGGCCGAGATCCTCCAGCCAGCCCGGCGGGCCGTACTGCCACACCATGTACGCGCCGAGCATGAAGACGTCGTAGGAGGCGCGCCCGCTGGAGAGGTCGACGGTGAGCTTGTCGAAATAGTTGTCCTCGGGGAAGACGTCGTACTCGACCTTGATGCCGGTCTTCTCGGTGAACGCCTTCAGATCGGCGATCAGGGCATCGGTGTACGGATGCTTGTTGAGCAGCGCCTTGACCGTCCTGCCCTTGGCCCGCTTCCAGTCGAAGGAGCCGGTGACGTCGTCGGCCGCGGAGCCGCCGCCGTTGCTGGTGTCACCGCCGAAGCCCGCGCCGCAGGCGGTGAGCAGCGGGGTGGCGGACGCGGCCGCCGCCGCCGCACCGATGGCGAGGAACCGCCGTCGGTCGTGCGCGTGCATGTCCATCCGTGACCTCCACGGTCCGGCCGGAGATGGGGGAGGGGAGCGATGCCGTTCACACGTTGAGTCGACTGGTTAACAGAGCTTGGAACAACAGAAGTTGGCCGTCAATCCCTCGCGCAACGGAAATTCTCGGTGCAGAGTGAGAACTTCACAAGGAGGGCCGATATGTGGATGGGCATCGATCTCGGCACGCAGAGCGTCCGCGCGGTGGTGGCGACAGACCGTGGTGAGATCCTCGGCAGTGGCTCCGCCCCGCTCACCGGCAGACGCGACGGGGTGCGGCACGAGCAGAGCCCCCTCGACTGGTGGACGGCCGTCTGCGCGGCCAGCCGCCAGGCGCTGCGCGACTGCCCCGCGCCGCGAGCGCTCGCCGTCTGCGCCACCTCCGGCACCGTTCTGCTCGGCGACCGGACCGGCCGGCCCCTGACCCCTGGGGTGATGTACGACGACGGGCGCGCCGTGACGGAGGCGGCCACGGCCCGGACCCCGCCGAGCTGGGCGCTGCCCAAGGTGATGTGGCTGCTGAAGGAGTACGGGGCAGGGGCGGGCGACGGCGTACGGGTCATGCACCAGGCCGACCTGGTGCTGGCGCGGCTCGCCGGTACTCCTGTGCCCACCGACTCCAGCCATGCCCTGAAGACCGGCTACGACCTGGAACGCGACGCCTGGCCGCACCGGAGGTTCGGGAAGCTGGGCCTGCCCGAGGGGCTGTTCCCGGAGGTGGTGCGGCCGGGAACGCGGATCGGTGAGGTGGGGCGGGCGGCGGCCGAGGAGACCGGGATTCCGGCGGGCACGCTCCTGGTGGCCGGGATGACGGATGGCTGCGCGGCGCAGATCGCCTCCGGTTCGCTCACCGTCGGCTCCTGGAACTCGGTGCTGGGCACGACGCTGGTGCTGAAAGGAGTCACCTCGTCGCCGGTGCGGGACCGGGCCGCAGTGGTCTACAACCACCGTGCGCCGGACGGGAGCTGGCTGCCGGGTGGGGCCTCGGGTGTCGGCGGCGGAGCGCTGACCGCCGCCTTCCCGGCCGTGGACCCGGCGCGGATGGACGCGCTGGCTCGCGAGCACGAGCCCGCGCGCGTGGTGGCGTACCCCCTCGCCGCGCCGGGCGAGCGGTTCCCCTTCGTCGCGCCGGAGGCCACCGGCTTCCTGCTCGGCGAGCCGGCCTCCGACGCCGAGCACTGGCTGGCCCTGCTGACCGGGGTGGGCCTGGTCGAACGGCTCTGCCTCGACTACCTCGACCTGCTCGGCGCCCAGGTGCACAGCAGACTCACCCTCACCGGCGGTGCGGTCCGCAGCGGCTACTGGAGCCGGCTGCGCGCCGACATCCTGGGGCGGCCCGTATACATCCCGCAGTACAGCGAACCCGCCCTCGGCATGGCCGTCCTGGCCGCGTACGGGGCAGGGGCCAGGACCACACTGATCAGGGCGGCGGGAGGGATGGTGCGGCTGCGCCACGTGCTGCATCCGCATCCGGTGCGTACGGCGTGGTACACCGAGCCGTACCTCACGCTGGTGGACGAACTGGAGCGACGGGGCTGGCTCCCGGGCCCGGTCGCCGCCCATGCCCGTACGCGGGCCCAGGCGTCGTGATCCGACCGGACCCGATCGGAGAAGTCGTGATCCGCCCCTGGTCCTTCGGCGACACCCCGGCCCGCCCGTACCCGAACGGAGGAGCCATGACCACTCGTACCCGAACGGAGAAGCCATGACCGGGAGACCGGCCGCCCTGCTGCTCGTCCGCCACGGGCAGACCGTCTGGCACGCGGAGAACCGCTACGCCGGGGTCAGCGACATCGCCCTCACCGACGAAGGGCGTCGCCAGGCCGAGCGGCTGGGCGAGTGGGCGGTCCGGCACCCGGTCGACGCGATCTGGACCTCGCCGCTCACGCGCGCCATCGAGACGGCGGAGCCCGCCCGCCGGGCGCTCGGTCTCGTCCCCCGGCGCGAATACGACCTGCGCGAATGCGATTTCGGTGAGGTGGAGGGGCGCACTCTGACGGAGTTCGCGGCCGGGGACCCGGAGCGGGCCCGGCAGTATCGCGCGGACCCGGTGGCCCACCCCTTCCCCGGGGCCGAGGACCCCCGGGCGGCGGCGGCCCGGGGGGCGATGGCGCTGCGCCGGATCGCGGACGGGCACCCGGGGCAGCGGGTCCTCGTCGTCGCGCACAACACCCTGCTCCGGCTCGTGCTGTGCGAACTGCTGTCGATTCCGCTGGGCGCCTACCGCAGGGTCTTCCCGCAATTGCGCAACGGTGCGGTCAGCGAGATCCGGATCGGGGAGCAGGGCGGTGCGCTGCTCTCCCTCAACGTGCCGTGCGTGCCCGGCGTCACCTCTTGACGGCCGCGGACCGCCGCTGCCGTACGAGACCGATCGCCGCCAGTACGACGGTCAGGGCACCGGACGCCAACAGCTGGTCACGCGTGCCGGGCTGGCGCAGCATCAGGACGAAGATGCCGAGCATGGCCAGGAGCGCCACGACCGTCAGGACCGGGAAGAGCCACATCCGTACGACCAGCTTCTCCGGTGCCTCGCGTTCCAGCCGGTCGCGCAGGATCAGCTGGGAGAGGGCGATGAAGATCCAGACGACCAGGATCACCGCGCCGATCATGTTGAGCAGCCACGGGAAGACGTCATCGGGCCGCCAGTAGCTGAGCAGCACGCACAGGAAGCCGAACACGGACGAGACCAGGACGGCCGCGCGCGGGACGCCCGAGGAGATCCTGCCGAGCCGCTTGGGACCCTGGCCGCGGGCGACCAGCGAACAGGCCATGCGCGAGGCACCGTAGATGTTGGCGTTCATCGCGGAGAGCAGGGCGACCAGGATGACCACGTTCATGATCTCCGCGGCGCCGCTGATGCCGAGGTGGTTCAGAGCCGCGTAGAACGGGCCCACCTCCACGACCTTCGGGTCGTCCCACGGGACCAGGGTGACGACGACGGCCATCGAGCCGACATAGAAGAGCGCGATCCGCCACATCGCCGTCCGCACGGCCTTCGCGACACCTCGCACCGGGTTCTCGGACTCGGCCGCGGCGATGGTGACGGTCTCCAGACCGCCGTACGCGAAGACGGAGGCGAGCAGCCCGATCACCAGGCCCTCGGCGCCGTTCGGCATGAAGCCGCCCTCGCCCCTGAGGTTGGTGGCGCCGGGGGCGTCCGTGCCCGGCAGCACACCCAGGATCGCCAGCACGCCCAGTACCAGGAAGAGGGTGATCGCCACGACCTTGAGGGTGGCGAACCAGAACTCGAACTCGCCGAACTTCTTCACCGAGGCCAGGTTCGTGCCCAGGAAGACCACCATGAACAGCGCGACCCAGGCCCATTCCGGTGTGCCGGGCAGCCAGCCGGTGACGATCTTCGCGGCACCGATGCCCTCCAGACCGACGGCGACACAGAGCAGCACCCAGAACGCCCAGCCCACGGTGAACCCCGCCCACGGCCCGATCGCCCGCTCCGCGTGGACGGAGAAGGAACCGGAGGCCGGGTTCGCGGCGGACATCTCGCCGAGCATCCGCATCACAAGCATGACCAGCAGCCCGGAGACGGCGTACGCGACGACGATCGACGGGCCCGCGGCGGCGATACCCGCACCCGAGCCGACGAAGAGCCCGGCGCCGATGACACCACCGAGGGCGATCATCGAGAGGTGGCGCTGCTTGAGCCCGTGGGTGAGCGCAGAATCGTCCCCGGTGCCGGAGACGGCGACCGGGGAGCGGGTGGGGGGAGACGCGGTGTTCCGAGACATGGACGAGCTCTGTTCGGTAGGGGAGGCACGGTGCAAGCGGGGGCCGTGCGGGGACGTGGAGGGACGAGCAGGTGTGGGGGGTGGGGGACCTGCGCGGACAGTCTGAGCACGCACTCCGCCCACAGGGAACCACTGTCCGCATTACGGGCACGATGCTCACACAAGGTGCACACCCGGGCACGCGCCGACGCCGGAGCGGGATCCCGGGCGGCTCGGGCGCGTGCCCCCGGCGGGCCGGGAACGGCTCCGGGCGATGCGGGAACGGTCCCCGTCGGGCGGGGATGCGGCCCGTGGGCGGCCCGCGTTTTGGCGGGAACCTACAGTCCCTCCCGGCCGCCCCTCCCGGCAGAATATGAGCCGATCCGTCCTCACCTCAGTGACGAGCATCACGCCGCCGCGTGATTGCGTGCGCTCCTTTGTGTGAACCCCACCAACGCCTCGACCGTCGCTTTGTGGGCCACTGATGGTGATCGGGCGTTAACCCTTGGGCTAACGTCGGCCTCAGTCTGTCCCCACCTGCCCTCACCCCGCGGAGTCCCGATGAGCACTGCTGCCGCCGCCCCTGCCCGTACCGGAGCGGTCCTCGCCGACCTGCTGCCCGCCGCCAGGCACCGTTACGCCGTCGATGCGGCCCTGGTCGTCGGTGGCGCCGCGCTCACCGGCATAGCCGCCCAGATCGCCGTCCCGGTGCCCGGCTCCCCGGTCCCGGTCACCGGCCAGACCTTCGCCGCGCTCCTCGTCGGCACCGCGCTCGGCGCGCGCCGCGGCTTCCTCTCCCTCGCCGTGTACGCGCTCGTCGGCATGGCGGGCATGCCCTGGTTCTCCGAGGGCACCTCCGGCGCGGGCTTCCCCTCGTTCGGCTACGTCCTCGGCATGCTGCTCGCCGCCACCGTGGTCGGCGGCCTCGCCCGCCGCGGCGGCGACCGCTCCGTGCTGCGCACGGCGGGCACGATGGTGCTGGGCTCCGCGATCATCTACGCGGTCGGCGTCCCGTACCTGGCACTGGCCACCGGCATGTCGGCGAGCGCCGCGATCGCGGCCGGCCTGGTGCCGTTCCTGCTCGGCGACGCGCTGAAGGCGGCGCTGGCGATGGGCGCGCTGCCCGCGGCCTGGAAGCTCATCGGCCGTCGCGGCTGATGCCGTAGCTCCCGAAGAGGCTCGCCGGGTCGTGTCGCGACACCAGACCGGCGAGCCTCTGCCGTGTCCGCGCGTCGTGGAATCCCTCGGTGCGGTCCCCGCCGCCGAAGGAGAAGTTCAGCGAACGGCCCAGGGCGAGCGGGGCGAGCACCCCGGCCACCTCCGCGTACAGGGCCCGTAACGACGCCACCTCCGTACCGTCGAGCGGCGACAGCAGCCGCAGCAGGAATCCGGCCTCGCGGTACGGCACCGCGTTGTCGACGGCCGGCCGGGACACGGGCGGGGGCGGATGTCATGAGGAGGCCCTCCGGTCGTTCGCCCGGTGGCGTTACGACGGAGAGCCTCCCCGGTTTACCTGACATCTGCCGTCAGGTATCTATACGGCCGAGGCGCGCGCCTTCCGCTGCCGGACCTCACGCACCAGCGAGATCGCCACCACCAGTGCCGCGACGAGCAGGGAGAGCAGCACCTGCTCGCGTCCGCTGTCGTCGGTCAGCATGTAGACGAGGACGAACGAGATCATCGCGATGGTGGCCCAGGTCAGATACGGGAAGAGCCACATCCGCACGACCAGCTTCTCCGGCGATTCGCGCAGGATCATGCCGCGCATCCGCAGCTGCGTGAAGCAGATGACCAGCCAGACGAACAGGGCGACCGCACCGGAGGAGTTCAGCAGGAACTGGAAGACGGTGTCGGGCCACTGGTAGTTGAAGAACACGGCGACGAAGCCGAAGACGACGGACGAGAGGATCGCCGCCTGCGGCACACCCCGCTTGTTCACCCGCGCGAAGGCCTTGGGCGCGTCCCCGCGGCCACCGAGCGAGAAGGCCATCCGCGAGGCGGTGTAGAGGCCGGAGTTGAGGCAGGACAGCACGGCGGTGAGGACGATGACGTTCATCACCTGGCCGGCGTGCGGAATGCCGATGGAGTCGAGGGCGGCGACGTAGCTGCCGTCCTTCACGATCGACTTGTCGTTCCACGGCAGCAGGGTGAGCACGATGAAGATCGAGCCCAGGTAGAAGACGGCGATCCGCCAGATCACGCTGTTGGTGGCCTTCTGGACGGCGCGCTGCGGGTTCTCGGACTCGCCGGCCGCCAGCGTGACGATCTCACTGCCCATGAAGGAGAAGACGACCATCAGCACACCGGTGAGGATGGCGCCGGGGCCCTTGGGGAAGAACCCGCCGGTGTCGGTGAGGTGCGCGAGCCCCGCGCCGGGGTTGTCCGAGCCGGGCAGCACCCCGAAGACAGCGAGCAGTCCGACGACCACGAACGCGCCGATCGCCACGACCTTGATCCCGGCGAACCAGAACTCGAACTCGCCGTACGAGCCGACCGAGACCAGGTTCGTCGCGGTCAGTACGACCATCACGATCAGCGCCCACGCCCACTGCGGGACGCCCGGCACCCAGCCCTCCAGGATCTTGGCACCCGCCGTAGCCTCGACGGCGAGCACCACGACCCAGAAGAACCAGTACAGCCAGCCGATCGAGAAGCCGGCCCAGCGGCCCAGCGCCTGGTCGGCGTAGGCGGAGAAGGAGCCCGAGCTGGGGCGGGCCGCGGCCATCTCGCCGAGCATCCGCATCACGAAGACGACCATCAGGCCGACCAGGGCGTAGGACAGCAGGATGGCCGGTCCCGCGGCGGCGATACCGGCGCCGGAGCCCACGAAGAGACCCGCGCCGATCACCCCGCCGATGGCGATCATCGAGAGATGGCGGTTCTTGAGGCCTGCCTGGAGTCCGTCGGATGAGCCCGTTGTGTCCGGCCCGTTCGACCGGTCCGGCTTGTCGGGCTGGTGGCCCGGACCGGCCAGAGTCGTCTGCGACGTCATGGATCGAATCCTTACGTTCTCGGTTCACGCGATGCGTGACTCACCGCCGGAGTGGGGTGCCGCGGTGGGTGATGCATTGAAGCGCGCCGGACCGCAAAAGCGGAACCCTTTCTTCCGAATCTGCCCGAGTGGCGTCGACCACACAGCACCCGCGCAGGAAGCCCGCACGCGGCTCCCGCCGCCCGTCGGGCGGACCGGCCGGAGGGTCCCGACCCCGATGACGGCTACCCGGCGACGCTCGTGCCACACTCGGAACATGCGCGTGTACCTCGGCTCGGACCATGCCGGTTATGAACTCAAGAACCACCTCGTCGAGTGGCTCACGGCCCAGGGCCACGAGGCCGTCGACTGTGGCCCCCACATCTACGACGCCCAGGACGACTACCCGCCGTTCTGCCTGCGTGCCGCCGAGAGGACGGCCGCGGACCCGGACAGCCTCGGCATCGTGATCGGCGGCTCCGGCAACGGCGAGCAGATCGCCGCCAACAAGGTCAAGGGAGTGCGTGCGGCACTCGCCTGGAGCGAGCAGACCGCCGCGCTGGGACGCGAGCACAACAACGCCAATGTGGTCGCCATCGGTGGCCGGATGCACTCGGTGGAGCAGGCCACCAAGTTCGTCGAGATCTTCCTCGCCACCCCGTACTCGGGTGAGGAGCGTCACACCCGCCGGATCGAGATGCTCACGGCGTACGAGACGACCGGCGAGCTCCCCCCGATCCCGGCCCACCACCCGCAGCAGGGCTGACCGGCTTCCGTCCCTGTGCCGCCGGTACCCCCGGCGGCACAGCCATTTGCGCACGTCACCACGTCCGCACGCCACGAGGAGAGCAGCCGTCGTGCCCGAGGGACACACGATCCACCGCCTCGCGGCGGACCACCGGGACAGGTTCGCCGGGCGGCCGGTGCGGGTGAGCAGCCCGCAGGGCAAGTTCTCCGACAGTGCCGCGCTGCTCGACGGCCGGACGTTCACCGGCGTCGACGCCCATGGCAAGCACCTCTTCCTCGGGTTCGAAAACACCGGCTGGGTCCACATCCACCTGGGCCTCTTCGGCAAGCTCGGCTTCGGTACGGCCCCGGCCCCGCCGCCCACCGACACGGTCCGGCTGCGCCTGGTGAACGACGACCACCACGCGGATCTGCGCGGCCCCACCACGTGTGCGCTGATCACCGACCCCGAGAAGCGCGCGATACACGACCGGCTCGGCCCGGACCCGCTGCGGACCGACGAGGACGGTGAGCGGGCATGGCGGCGCATCTCCCGCAGCCGGATCACCGTCGCGGCCCTGCTGATGGACCAGAAGGTCATCGCGGGGGTCGGCAATGTGTACCGGGCCGAGGTGCTGTTCCGGCACGGGATCGACCCGTACCGTCCGGGCAAGGACCTCGGGCGTGGGGAGTGGGACGCGATCTGGGCCGACCTGGCGATGCTGATGCGCGAGGGCGTGCGGAACAACCGGATCGACACGGTCCGCCCCGAGCACACGCCGGAGGCCATGGGACGTCCGCCACGGGTCGACGACCACGGCGGCGAGGTGTACGTGTACCGCAGGGCCCGGCAGGCCTGCCACATCTGTGGCGGCGAGATCCGCACCGCCGATCTCGCCGCCCGCAACCTCTTCTGGTGCCCGGGATGCCAGGGCGCCTAGGACACCGCCCGGGGCTGCCACCCCGGGGCAGCCACGGTCACAGCACTGGCTAGAACCCCCGCGGCAGCCACGGGGCCGCGTCCGAGGAGAAGGCCAGCGACGCCTCCGCCAGCGCGCCCGCACGCAACTCCCGTACCCGCCCGGCCAGGGCCAGCGAGCTCAGGGATTCGCCGCCCAGATACACCGAGCCCAACTCCCTTACCGAGAGCGCCAGGTCGGCCTCCTCGTCGGTCCGCCGGCAGGTCGCCGTCCCCTGCGCGTCGGACGTGAGCCGCCAACGTCCCTCGTTCCAGGGGCAGAACGCGTCCTCGACCTCGAACACCACGTCCACCGGCGCCCGGTACGCGCGCGCCTCCAGCGCCGCCCCCAGCTCCACCAGCCGCACGTGCAGACAGTCCCGGATCAGGATGTTGCACCGTCGCACGTCCGACACCAGGTGCAGCACGGCGTCGTCGACCGGCCGGTTGCGCGCGTCGATCGTCGAGGTCAGATCGATCTCGAAGAGGAACCGCCACAGCGCCGCGTACGCCGCCGGGTCGAGCGCGGCCAGGTCGTTCACCTTCACCTGGCCCTTGGGACCGGACGGCTCCCAGTCGGGCTTGATGTGGTACGTCACATAGCCGACGATCTGCCCGTTCAGCTCCGCCAGCACGCACTGCTGCGCCGAACCGCCCTGCCGTGCACTCACCGGGTCCACCATCGGCTTGCGTTCCCAGCCGGGGCCGTGGGCCGGTGTGCCGGGCCGGCCGGCCACCAGCCGGTCGTACACGGCCTCGCACGCGGCCATCGCCTCGTCCGGCTTCGCGTGACGCAGCCGGACCTCGTCCGTGCCCTCCGGAACCGTCAGCCGCACCCGGTCCGTGTCGATCGTCAACGACATCTGACGCGAGGCCGCGCCGTACCCGAACCGGCCGTAGATCACCGGTTCCGAAGCCGTCAGGACGGCGATCGGCTCACCCAGCGCCCGGAAGTCGTCGAGCTGCCGACGCATCATCGAGGTCAGCAGCCCGCGCCTGCGATGGGTGGACGCGACACTCACCATCGTGACACCTGCGGCGGGCACCAGCGTCCCGCCGGGCACGGCGAGCCGGAAGCTGAACGCCCCCGCCGTGGCGACGACGTCGGAACCGTCCCAGATCCCGATCGACCGCTCGTGCTCGGTCAGCTGTTCCTCCAGCTCGCGCTGCTCGGGAGGCTCTGCGACACCGCCGAATGCGAGCTCCAGACACTCGAACCATTCGTTCCATTCGGACGGCTGCAGTACGCGAAGCTCAGTAGTCATGGGCCATCCCTATCAGGGGCGCAGCGGCCGGTCGACCCGATTTCGAACGCATTGTCACGGGGTCCCCCTGCACCGGAGGCGGTCGGGTGGATAAAGTCCCCGCAATGGCCCGTCGCACAGGAGCAGACTCGTACCCGGCCCGATTTCGGAAATCGGCGCACCGGGCACGCATCGCGCTGCGCAAGTCCGGTGTCGACTACTTCCGCGGCGACGGTTCGGACTGGATCGCGCTGGCCGGCCTGCTGCTCACCGTTCCGGCCATCACCTGCGCCACTCTGTTCGACCCGGTGTGGTGCTCACCGGCCGCGCTCGTCCTGCCGATCGTTGCGGGCGGTCTGCTGCTGCGGCCCGCGAGTCTGCTGGGTCTGTACGCGACCGCGGCCACGGCCCTGATCGTGGAGTCGTTCGCGCTCGGTCCGTACGAGGACGGGCCGGCCCGGGTGACCCCGGGCATCGTCCTGGTGGTCGCGGCCTGCGGCTTCTTCGGACTGGTCCTCGCCCAGTTCCGGGCCAGGGTCGGTGTGCCGTGGCGGCGCGGCGGCACCATGCTCTTCGACCTGCGCGAACGCATCAGGGTGCAGAGCGCGCTGCCCCGGCTGCCGCAGGGCTGGCACCGCGAGATGGCGCTGCGCCCGGCGGGCGGACAGTCCTTCTCCGGTGACTTCGTCGTCGCCGCCCGTACCAACGGCGGACGGACGCTGGAGGCCGTCCTCACCGACGTCTCCGGCAAGGGAATGGACGCGGGCTCCCGTGCCCTGCTGCTGTCCGGTGCCTTCGGTGGGCTCCTCGGCTCGCTGCCCCCGCACGGCTTCCTCCCGGCGGCCAACGGCTATCTGCTGCGCCAGGACTGGGACGAGGGTTTCGCCACCTCGATCCATCTGGTCCTGGACCTCGAATCGGGTGACTACGAACTCCTCTCGGCAGGACACCCGCCGGCCCTGCAACTGCACTCGGGCAGCGGCCAGTGGGAGGAGAAGGTCGCCGAGGGCCCGCTGCTCGGGGTGTACGACGGGGCGCAGTTCGACGCCGTGAAGGGCTCGCTGGCCCCCGGCGACGTGCTGATGCTGTTCACGGACGGCCTGGTGGAGGCGTCCGACCGCGACATCGCGGAGGGCATCGACCGGCTGACCGGTGAGGCCGACCGCTACGTCGCCACCGGTTTCGAGGGTGCGGCCTGGCATCTGATCGAGGCATGCGCCAAGGACGTCAACGACGACCGGGCGCTGCTGCTGCTGTCACGCCGGTCCTGAACCCCGCGCAAGCGGCCCGGACCGGGCGTACGCCGGTGGACGTCGGCCATGCACCGCCCACCGGATCCCGGCCCCGGCCGGTCCGGGTACCCGGCGTGGTACCGGTACCCGGACCTGCCGGCCGTCGTCTCAGGCCGGGACCGAGATCTGTCCGGCGCCGGTGTCGCTGTCACTGCCCTCACCCCGGCCCCGCCCGCCCGGCAGGACGCGGGCCAGCCAGTGCGACCGTCCGGCGGCCAGCGGTGCGAGGACCGCGAGGAGGAGTACGTATCCGGCGATGAACGGGGAGAGCCGCTCGTCCAGCCCCGCAGCCGCCGCCATCGTGGCGAGGATCAGGGCGAACTCGCCGCGGGCCACCAGTGTGGTGGAGATGTTCGCGGTGGCCTGCGGGCCGAACGCGTACACCTTGGCGGCGGCGATCCCGGCGAGGACGTTCATGGCGAGAGTCACCGCGACGGCGGCCAGCACCGGCCACAGGACGGTCGGCAGGTCACCCGGGTCGATGGAGAGACCGAAGGCGAAGAAGAAGATCGCGCCGAAGGCGTCCCGCAGCGGGTGGACCAGCTTGAGGATACGGGCGCCGGAGGACGTGCTGCCGAGCATCAGGCCGACCATGAAGGCGCCGATCGCGTCCGCGACCCCGAACCACTCCGAGACTCCCGCCACGAGCACCGCGGCACCGAGGAAGGAGATGACGAGGAGTTCGTCGTCACGGGTGTTGATCAGCTTGCCGATGACCCGGGTGCCGTACCGGGCGATCAGGGCGAGCAGCAGCAGGAAGCCGAAGGCCTTGCCGCCGTCGACCGCCGCCGCGGAGAGGCTTTCGGCGCCCGACAGGATCGGCTGGAGAGCGGCCAGGTAAAGGGCGAGGAACACGTCCTCGACGACGATGATGCCGAGGATCGGCTTGGTCTCCGGATTGCCGATACGGCCCAGGTCGACCAGGACTTTGGTGACGATGGCCGACGACGAGATGCCGAGCACACCGGCCAGGACCAGCGCTTCGGAGGTGCCCCAGCCCAGCGCGAAGCCGAAGCCGAGCCCGGCGCCGACGTTCAGGGCGAGATAGGTGCCGCCGGCGACGGCCATCTTGCGGCCGCCCGCCTTGAGGTCGTCGAGATGGAATTCGAGGCCGAGATAGAAGAGCAGCAGCACCAGGCCGAGCGCGGAGAGCATCTCCAGGTCGTGCGGATCGGCGACGAGCACGATGCCGGGTGTGTGCGGGCCGAGCAGGATTCCGGCCAGGATGAACAGGGGGATGGTCGGCAGTCCGATGCGGCTGCCGACGCGGGCGAGGACGGCGGCGGCGAGGAAGGCGCCGCCCATGGCGATGAGCGTGTCTGCGTGTCCGATGAGCCTGTTCCTTCGGTGGGTCAAGAGAGCGTCAAGAAATCGTCAGTAATTAGTTTACCGAACGATTGAGGTTGCAACTATGGTCACCCCGGCAGCCACCCTGGGGTTTCCCCCACCTCCGATCCGCCAGCAGCCGCCATGGTCCCGACCCGACCCTGATCCGTACGTTCGGGGCACCGGCCGGAAGACCGGCCGGGAGCAATCGAAAGGCAGGACACCATGGGGCTGCGACGCACCAGGCAGGGCGCGCAGGACAGGCAGTCGACGACGGGCAACCCTCATGGGCCCGGCCCCTCGGACCTCGCCGTCGAACTGCGCGGCGTCCGTCGGCAGTACGGCCGCGGCAGCTCCGCCGTCCACGCACTGAGGGGCATCGACCTCGCCCTCCCGCGCTCCAGTTTCACGGCGGTCATGGGTCCGTCCGGCTCCGGGAAGTCGACCTTCCTGCAGTGCGCGGCGGGACTCGACCGCCCCACCGAAGGCTCCGTACGTCTCGGCGGCACCGAGATCACCGGCATGAGCGAGAACCGGCTCACCGAGCTGCGCCGCACCCGCCTCGGCTTCGTCTTCCAGGCCTTCAACCTGCTCCCGTCCCTCACGGTCGAGCAGAACGTCGTCCTGCCCATGCGCCTGGCCGGACAGCGCACCGGCTCCGCCCGCAGCCGCCGCGAAGCCGCCGAGATGCTCGGCCGGGTCGGTCTCGGCGACAAGGGCGACCGTCGCCCCGGCCAGCTCTCCGGCGGCCAGCAGCAGCGCGTCGCCGTGGCCCGCGCCCTGGTCACCCGGCCCGATGTGATCTTCGCCGACGAACCGACCGGCGCCCTCGACACCACCACCGCCGCCGAGATCCTCACCCTGCTCCGGCACGCGGTGGACAGCCTCGGCGCCACGGTCGTCATGGTCACCCACGACCCGGCCGCCGCCGCCTACGCGGACCAGGTGCTCTTCCTCGCCGACGGCGCGATCGCGGACAGCCTGCCGCGCGCCGGGGCCGCACAGATCGCGGCCCGGATGACCGCCCTGACCGCACACGCCTCCGCCTACGCAGGAGCAGCAGCCTGATGTTCACCCCGCACCTCCCGAACGGCCTCGCCCGCGCGGCCGTTCGCTTCAAGCCCTCGTCGTTCGTCGGAACCTTCGTCGCGCTGCTGCTGGCCGCGGCGATCGTCTCCGCGTGCGGCATCCTGTTGGAGACCGGCCTGCGCGCCTCCGTACCCGCGGAGCGCTACGCCAAGGCGCCCGTGGTCGTCGCCGCCGACCAGCAGGTTCATATGACGGTCGGGAGCGGCGACGGGGAGTACGACGCCGCCACACCCGTACCGGATGCCGCGAGGCTCCCCGAATCCCTGGTGGGCAAGGTCGCCTCCGTCCCCGGCGCCGCAGCCGCGATCGGGGACGTCAGCTACCCCGTACGGCAGGACGACACCCTCCTCACCGCACACGGCTGGGGCTCCACCGCCCTCACCGGCACGCGGCTGCTCACCGGCGACGCGCCCGGGACCGGCGAGGTCGTCGTCCCCACCGGTGCCGGGGCCCGGGTCGGCGAGAAGATCACCCTCGACACCCCCGCGGGCGTACGGGAGTTCCGCGTCGCGGGCACCACCGCCACCGGTGCCACCGTCTGGTTCACCGACCGGCAGGCCGTACAGCTCTCCGGCCACCCCGGCCGGGTCGACGTCATCGCCGTGCTCGCCGCCCCCTCCACCCCCCCCGCCGGCCTCGCCGACCAGGTACGCGAGGCCGTCGGCCACACCGCCGGGGCCCAGGTCCACACCGGTGACGGCCGGGGCGCCGTCGAGGACGTGGAACTCGCGGGCGCCAAGGAACTCCTCGTCGGCCTCGGCGGCTCCTTCGGCGGCGTCGCCACCATGGTCGCCGTCTTCACCGCCGCCGGTACGGTCGCCCTCTCCGTCGGTCAGCGCAGCCGCGAGTTCGCTCTGCTGCGCGCCATCGGCGCCACCCCGCGCCAGCTGCGCCGCACCGTCGCCACCGAGTCCCTGCTCGTCGCACCGCTCGCCGGTGCGCTCGGCTGCCTGCCCGGAATCGCCCTGGCCCACTGGTGGTTCGGGCAGCTCCAGGACAGGGGCGCCATCCCCGAAGCCGTCGCGCTGCGGGTGTCCTGGCTGCCACTGACCGTCACCGCGGCCACCACGATGCTCACCGCGCTGGGCGCCGGATACTTCGCAGCCCGCCGGCCGTCGAAGACCAGGCCGGGCCTGGCTCTCGCGCAGTCCGCGGTGGAACGCGCGCCGTTCGGCTGGATCCGCACCCCGCTCGGCATCTCCGCCCTCGGCGGCGGCGTGGCTTTCGCGGGCGTCGCCGCGTCCACGAGCGGTGAGGACGCGGCGAACGCCGCCCTCGGCGTCGTCATGTTCTTCATGCTCGCGGTCGGCCTGCTCGGCCCGCTGATCGCCCGGATCTGCGCCGCCGTCATCGGCTTCCCGCTGCGCGCCGCCGGCGCGTCGGGCTCGCTGGCCGCCGCCAACTCCCGGACGAACTCGCGCCGCCTGGCCTCCGCGATCACCCCGATCGTGCTCGCCATGGCCTTCTCCTGCACGCTCGTCTTCATGCACACCAGCGAGGAACGGGCGATCGCACACCAGCAGCGCGACGCCATCACCGCCGACCACATCGTCTCCGCGCCGGCCGGACTCGCTTCCGACGCGACCGAGCGGGCCGCCGCCACACCCGGTGTCACGACCGCCGTCGGGCTGCTGCGCGGCTCCGTCCTGGTGCCCACCGGATCGGGCGGGGACCGGCGGCTCCAGACCACCTCCGCCCAGGGGATCATCGGCACCGGCCAGGACCTCACCAAGGTCCAGGACCTCGACGTCCGGTCCGGATCGCTGACCGGCCTGCGCCCCGGCACCGTCGCCATCGACACCACCCTCGCCGGATCCACGAAGGTCGGCACCGGCGACCGGCTGGCCCTGCGCCTCCCGGACGGCACCGAGGCGGCTCCGAAGATCGTCGCCGTCTACGGCCGCGGCCTGGGCACCGGTCTGGTCACACTGCCCGCCGCCGACCTCAGCGCCCATGTCACCTCGCCGTACGCCACCGACCTGCTGGTACGGGCCACACCCGCCGCCGCACAGAAGCTCACCGCGCTCGGTACGGTCACCGACCGGACCGGTTACGCCGCCGCACAGGACCAGAATCGTGAACTCAACGCCTGGGCCAACACCGTCATGGCCGCGGTTCTCGGCGGATTCGCCGCCGTCGCCGCGGTCAACACCCTGGTGATGACCGTCCTCGACCGGCGCCGCGAACTGACCATGCTGCGGCTCGTCGGCTCCACTCGCCGCCAGGTCATGGGGATGATCCACTGGGAGGCGCTGCTCGTCACGGTCGCCGGCGCCGCACTCGGCACCGCCATCGCACTGGCCACACTGGTCCCGATGGTGAAGGGAATCACAGGCGAATCGCCTTACATCCCACCGGCGTTGTACATGTCCTTCCTCGCCGCGACCATCGGACTCGGCCTGGCCGCCGTGACGGTCCCGGCCCGGGCCGCCCTGCGTGCGACGGCCGCGCGTCCGTAGAGTCGGGCCATGCCCACACCACGCGCACGGCTGACCCTGGCCGAAATCGAGGCGATCGCCCGCGAGGCCCACGCCGATCAGCGGGACAAAGCGGGACGCCCGTACACCGAGCATCTCGCCGCGGTCGCCGAGGGCGTGCGGATCAGGGGCGGCAGCGACGAACAGATCGCCGCGGCCTGGCTGCACGACGCCGTCGAGGACGACGCGCTGTCGCAGGAGTGGCTGGCCGGTGCCGCGCTGCCGCAGCGGGTCAAGGACATGGTCCTCGCCGTCACCAAACGTGACGGCGAGGACCTCGGTTCCTACACCCGGCGCATCCTCGACACCCCGGGCGCGTTGCTGATCAAGGAGTCCGACCTGGCGCACAACGCCGACCCGGACCGTCTCGCCGTGCTGGAACCGGCGACCCGTACCCGGCTGACCGAGAAGTATGCGCAGGTACGGCGGCTGCTCGGGCTCACCCCGGGTGGATCGCCCGCCGAGCAATCGGTTCAAGCCAACACGGGGCAGGACTGAGCCACCGGATCAGCGCCGGGCCGCGTCCCTTCGGAACGCCCAGTCCATCTCCGGCTCGGTCACCGGACGCAGCACCCGCCGTACAGGCGGCGTACACATCAGCGTCACCGCCCCGGCCGCGACCAGGGAGACCAGGGCCAGTCCGCCGGGCGCCGAGAGCCAGTCGTAGGTGTCGAACAGCCCGGCGTATTCGGCGCCCTTGATCAGGAACCCGTGCAGCAGATAGCCGCAGATCGTCCCGGCGCCGAGCACGGTGAACCACATGGGGCGCCGAGGCACCCAGGACAGGAACCCGATGGTGAGCAGCAGGGCGCAGCCGAACATGGCCAGCGTCATCACGGCACCGGACCACCACGGGGCGCCCATCTCCTGCGCGCTGTTGCTGCGGTAGAACCAGCCCAGCTGCATCCGCGACGCCGCCCAGTACGCGAACACCAGGGCCCCGGCGAACAGCGGGAGCGCGAGCATCCGTACCTCACGCCGGCGGACCATCTCGAAGTGCTCGGGCCTCAGCCGGAGCCCCAGTACGAAGAACGGCAGGAACTGCAGAACGCGCTGGAGATCGAGATCGTCGCCGATCGTCGGGGAGAAGGAGGCGAACACGGCGATGACGAGCGCCACCGGCAGTGGATGGCGCAGCGACTGCCAGAGCGGCGTGGTGATGCGCCAGATGAAGAGCGCGACCAGGAACCAGGTGAGATACCAGGGGTCGATCAGGCTGATCGGATGATCGGGCGAGTCGTCCGCGTACCGCTTGAACAGTGAATACGCCGTCTCGAACACCACGTAGGGCACGGCGACGCCGGTGACCAGGCGTTTTACCTTGGCGGCGGACATGTCGAACGAGCGGGAGAAATAACCGGAGATGATGATGAAGGCCGGCATGTGAAAGGTGTAGGCCACCATGTACAGCGCACGGGCGGTCCGGCTGCCGTCCATCACCGGTTCCCATGAGTGCGCCACCGCGACGAGCACGATGGCCAGATATTTGACGTTGTCGAAGTAGGCGTCCCGCCTCTTCGCCGACGAGGTCGCCGGAGGCTTGTTCGCCACCGTTGCGGGGGGCGCCGCGGTGGTGGTCATCGTCCCTTGGTGTCTGGGCTCCGACTCCCGGGGCGCTGATGGGAGCGGGGCCCTCTGAAATACGTTCGGAGCGGGGAACATCTAAAGCACCATAGACGCCCCGATTGCAATTCGTAAAACCGCTCAGGGATATCTGGTGTTCGCATCCAATCAAAAGCGAAACCGCCGAAAACCGCCCGCTATGCCCGGGTTCATCCCTATTAAATAGGGCATATCGTCGGGTTATTGAGGGGTGATAATTGCGCCGCGTGCTCGACCTGGAATTGCATGTGAATGAAGTGTGTGGATATGGGAACCGTCACAGTCGCACGGCGTTGTGATTGTTTGATTCACAGCTCGCTCACAGAGTGTGCGGAGCCTTGCCCGGGGCTTGTGGCGCCCCCCTTGTGCGGTTGTGCGCCCCCCGGCGCACGTGGGGCGCAAGGATGGCGCGATCCCGTCACTTCGATCCGTCACCTGGCAGCGACCACAGGGGAGTTGGTGGCACGATGGACGGAGCGGAGGAGTGCTCGGCCGGACACCTCCGGGCCGGCAAGGCGGACCGACCAAGGGTGTGATCAGTTGTGGCCATTTCACTGTCTGTGGTGCTGATGTTGGCGATCATCCTGGTGGTCCTGATCCGAGGCGGCTCGATCAAGGCCGGTCCCGCGATCGTCGCGGTGCTCTTCGGCTTCTTCCTGGCGTCGACGGGCATGGCGCCGTCGATCAACAGGTTCATGAACTCCATAGCGGAGACCATCAATCAGATCAGCTTCTGATCCGGCCGAACCGGCTGCCCCGCGCCCCGGCGCGGGAAGTCGCACGGCGGAGCGCGGCCGACGGAACCCGGGACGCAACGGGCAGAACGCAAAGGGCCCGGTTTGACGAGCAATTCGTCGGACCGGGCCCAAGCATGGAGCGGGCGACGGGAATCGAACCCGCGTAGCTAGTTTGGAAGACTAGGGCTCTACCATTGAGCTACGCCCGCAAGCATCGCACCGCAGGTCCGGGGACCGCGGTACGAGAAGCATCGTAGCGGGTCGCGGGCGCTGCCCGCACACCCGATTGCGGCCACCCGGTGTCGCGTTCGGTGCCGCGCGAGCAAAGCGGCCGATGCGCCGCCTTTCTGCATGTACCCTACGTGTCGCACCGACGGGGTGTGGCGCAGCTTGGTAGCGCGTCCGCTTTGGGAGCGGAAGGTCGTCGGTTCGAATCCGGCCACCCCGACCACCGGCACGATCACGGACCACGCGCGGGACCGCGGACCACCGGCACGATCGCATTGTGGGAGTCCGTCTCCTTGCCGTTACTATGCAAAATGCGTGCCCGTGTGTCTGATGTACCGGGCTCGGTCCGCGAAGCCGCCTCCCGTGCGGCGGAGCAGAACCCCAAGAAGTCAGCCACAAGGAGACCGAACCGTGAAGAGCGCCGTGGAGACCCTGAACCCGACCCGGGTTCGGCTCACTGTCGAGGTGCCCTTCGAGGAGCTCAAGGACAGCCTCGACGCGGCGTACAAGAAGATCAACCAGCAGGTCACGGTGAAGGGCTTCCGCAAGGGCAAGATCCCCGCCCGGGTCATCGACCAGCGCTTCGGCCGCGGTGCGGTGCTGGAGGAGGCCGTCAACGACGCCCTCCCGAAGTTCTACACCGAGGCCGTCAACGAGGGTGAGCTCAACGTCCTCGGACAGCCCGAGGTCGACATCACCGAGCTGAAGGACGGCGAACTGCTGGCCTTCACCGCCGAGGTTGACGTACGCCCCGAGATCGAGATCCCGGACTACTCCGGCATCGAGGTCACCGTCGACGCCCTCGAGGTCAGCGACGAGGACGTCGAGAAGGCCGTGGAGCAGCTCCGTGAGCGCTTCGCCTCCACCAACCCGGTCGAGCGCGCCGCCGCCGAGGGCGACGTCGTGACGATCGACCTGCAGGCCAAGGTCGACGGCGAGGTCCTGGAGGACGGCGTGGCCGAGGGTGTCTCGTACACCATCGGTTCCGGCGAGCTCCTCGACGGCATCGACGCCGCCGTCACCGGCCTGGAGGCGGGTGGCGAGGCCACCTTCACCTCCGAGCTGAAGGGCGGCTCCGCCGAGGGCAAGGAGGCCGAGGTCACCGTCAAGGTCACCGCGGTCGCCGCCCGCGAGCTCCCCGAGCTGGACGACGAGTTCGCCCAGATGGCGAGCGAGTTCGACACCCTCGACGAGCTGAAGGCGGACAGCCGCAAGCGCCTGGAGAGCACCAAGCAGTACGACCAGGCCACCCAGGCCCAGGAGCGTGTCCTGGACGAGCTGCTCAAGCTCGCCGAGGTCCCGATCCCGGAGAAGCTGCTCGCGGACGAGGTCCAGACCCGCAAGCACAACCTGGAGCACCACCAGCTCGGTCAGATGGGTCTGACCCTCGACAAGTACCTGGAGATCCAGGGCAAGACGGTCGAGGAGTTCGAGGCCGAGACCTCCGAGCAGGCGATCAAGGGCATCAAGACCCAGTTCATCCTGGACGAGCTCGTCAACAAGGAGAAGCTGAACGTCAACCAGGAGGAGCTCACCGAGCACCTCATGCGGCGTGCGGCTTCCTCCGGCATGAGCCCCGACCAGTTCGCCCAGGCCGTCGTCGAGGGCGGCCAGGTGCCGATGCTCGTCGGCGAGGTCGCCCGCGGCAAGGCGCTGGCCGTGGTCGTCGAGGCCGCCAAGGTCGTCGACACCAACGGTGAGGTCGTCGATCTGGAAGACGATGAAGAGGCAGCGGAGGAGGCCGTCGAGGGCACCACCGAGGCAGCGGCCGACGCCGCCGAGGAGAAGAACGAGGCCTGAGTCTCGCGCTGAACCCGTACGACGGGCTCCGGACGCTGTGCGTTCGGAGCCCGTCGTCGTAGGGCGTACGGTGCCCCACAACCCTTGTGCGGACTGCGGAGCTTGCGCTCCCAGCGAACAGTTGCGGAAGCGGGATGGCGTTGTCCTACCTGCGCGTTAGGGTCCATGAATAGGAAGGGCAGGGGAGTCCCCGCCCACCCGGTACGAAGACGCTGAGACGGCCGGAGCCGTCAGAGACGAGCAGGTGGATACGTGACGAATCTGATGCCCTACGCCGCCGGAGAGCCGTCCCTCGGTGGAGGCCTCGGTGACCAGGTCTACAGCCGACTGCTCGGCGAGCGCATCATCTTCCTCGGTCAGCAGGTCGACGATGAGATCGCCAACAAGATCACGGCGCAGATGCTTCTCCTTGCCGCCGATCCGGACAAGGACATCTACCTCTACATCAACAGCCCCGGCGGCTCGGTGACGGCCGGCATGGCGGTCTACGACACCATGCAGTACATCCCGAACGACGTGGTCACCATCGGCATGGGCATGGCGGCCTCGATGGGTCAGTTCCTGCTCACCGGCGGCGCCGCCGGCAAGCGCTTCGCGCTCCCGAACACCGACATCCTCATGCACCAGGGTTCGGCCGGCATCGGCGGTACGGCCTCGGACATCAAGATCCAGGCCCAGTACCTGCTGCGCACCAAGCAGCGGATGGCGGAGATCACCGCCCGTCACTCCGGGCAGACCGTCGAGACGATCATCCGCGACGGCGACCGCGACCGCTGGTACACCGCGGAGGAGGCCAAGGAGTACGGCCTCATCGACGAGATCATCACGATCGCTTCGGGCGTTCCGGGCGGCGGCGGCACCGGCGCCTGATCCGGTACCCACCGGTTCGGGCTCCACAGCCCCGCGCACCTCTCGTACGCCGAGACACCCAGCCACAGAACGCCACCAGGATGGTGAACACCCACATGAACAACTTCCCCGGCGCCTCCGCGAGCGGCCTCTACACCGGCCCGCAGGTGGACAACCGTTACATCGTGCCGCGCTTCGTGGAGCGCACCTCGCAGGGCGTGCGTGAGTACGACCCCTACGCGAAGCTCTTCGAGGAGCGCGTGATCTTCCTCGGCGTGCAGATCGACGACGCCTCGGCCAACGACGTCATGGCGCAGCTGCTGTGCCTGGAGTCGATGGACCCGGACCGGGACATCTCGATCTACATCAACAGCCCCGGCGGCTCGTTCACCGCGCTCACCGCGATCTACGACACGATGCAGTTCGTGAAGCCGGACATCCAGACGGTCTGCATGGGCCAGGCGGCCTCCGCCGCGGCCGTGCTGCTCGCCGCGGGTACGCCCGGCAAGCGGATGGCGCTGCCCAACGCCCGTGTACTGATCCACCAGCCGTCCTCGCAGACCGGCCGTGAGCAGCTCTCCGACCTGGAGATCGCGGCCAACGAGATCCTGCGGATGCGTACTCAGCTGGAGGAGATGCTGGCCAAGCACTCCACCACACCGCTGGAGAAGATCCGCGACGACATCGAGCGCGACAAGATCCTGACCGCCGAGGACGCCCTCGCCTACGGTCTCGTCGACCAGATCGTGTCGACCCGCAAGCAGGCGGCCACGGCCGTCTGACGTCGGCCTTCACCCCTTGGCACGGCGGGTTCGCACCGCATCGGCGGTGTGAACCGTGCCAAGGGGGGCCCGAACGGGGGGCAAGGCAAGGTACCGTCGGATAGAGGCACCAGGAGCCGCTGAACCAGGCTGCTCCCAGGCGAAGGGGAAGCACCTCGTGGCACGCATCGGTGATGGCGGCGATCTGCTCAAGTGCTCGTTCTGCGGAAAGAGCCAGAAGCAGGTGAAGAAGCTCATCGCGGGACCCGGTGTGTACATCTGCGACGAGTGCATCGATCTCTGCAACGAGATCATCGAGGAGGAGCTCGCGGAGACCTCCGAAGTGCGGTGGGAGGAACTCCCCAAGCCGCGCGAGATCTACGAGTTCCTCGAGGGCTACGTGGTCGGGCAGGAGCCCGCCAAGAAGGCCCTCTCAGTCGCTGTGTACAACCACTACAAGCGGGTCCAGGCCGGCGAGAACGGCGGCGCGCAGGGCCGGGACGACGCCATCGAGCTGGCGAAGTCCAACATCCTGCTGCTGGGCCCCACGGGCTCCGGCAAGACGCTTCTCGCGCAGACCCTGGCCCGCATGCTCAACGTCCCGTTCGCCATCGCCGACGCGACCGCGCTGACGGAGGCCGGCTATGTCGGCGAGGACGTCGAGAACATCCTGCTGAAGCTGATCCAGGCCGCGGACTACGACGTCAAGAAGGCCGAGACCGGGATCATCTACATCGACGAGATCGACAAGGTCGCCCGCAAGAGCGAGAACCCGTCGATCACCCGCGATGTCTCCGGCGAGGGCGTCCAGCAGGCCCTGTTGAAGATCCTGGAGGGCACCACCGCCTCCGTACCGCCGCAGGGCGGCCGGAAGCACCCGCACCAGGAGTTCATCCAGATCGACACGACGAACGTGCTGTTCATCGTGGGCGGTGCCTTCTCCGGTCTGGAGAAGATCATCGAGTCGCGGGCGGGCGCCAAGGGCATCGGCTTCGGCGCGACGATCCGCTCCAAGCGCGAGATCGAGGCGAGCGACCAGTTCCAGGAGGTCATGCCGGAGGACCTGGTGAAGTTCGGGATGATCCCGGAGTTCATCGGCCGGCTGCCCGTCCTCACCTCGGTCCACAACCTGGACCGTGAGGCGCTGCTGCAGATCCTCGTCGAGCCGCGCAACGCACTGGTGAAGCAGTACCAACGACTGTTCGAACTCGACGGTGTCGAGCTGGACTTCGACCGCCCGGCCCTGGAGGCCATCGCCGACCAGGCGATCCTGCGCGGCACCGGCGCGCGTGGCCTGCGGGCCATCATGGAAGAGGTCCTCCAGTCCGTGATGTACGAGGTGCCGTCCCGCAAGGACGTCGCCCGCGTCGTCATCACGGCGGACGTCGTCCGCGACAACGTGAACCCGACGCTGGTCCCGCGCGAGCCGCGGACGATCGGGAACAGCGACGGCGGGCGGCACGAGAAGTCGGCGTAGCGGCAGCGGTATGTGAACCCGAACGGAAGGGGCGCTCGGCCGGTTGAACTGGCGGGGCGCCCCTTCCGTCGTTCCGTGTGCGCTACTTGACCTCGACGCGGACGTCGTTGCGGAGCTTGGCCGCGGTGTTGGCTGCGTCGTCCAAGGACACACTCTTACCGGTCATGAGCGCGGCCATATCCATGTCGATGACCACGGCAACGGTGCTGTGGTCGCCCCAGATGCAGAACGGCACGCTGGTGGCCTTGCCGGTGGTGGCATCGGCGGGGGACTTGGATTCCTGGCACTTGAGGACGCCGTTCTTGAATCCAGCCGGGCTGAATGATTTCGGACTGCCGACGAGCTGCCCGTCCTTCTTGTCGCCCTTGGCGGACCCTTCCTTCATCTTGCCGAACATGGCGTCGACGACGGCCTCGGGATCGTCGATCGTGCCGTAGACCCCGCTGAACGACAGAATCTTCTGGGAGGCTGCTTCACCGGAGTTGTAGCTGGCCGCGACCTGCTTGGCGTTCGCCACCCCCCACTTCTCGAACTCCTTTACATCATCCGACGTCATCTTGGTGTCGCTGCTCGCGCTCGGGTTCTTCTTGTACGTGCCGTCCAGCACCGTCTCGGGCGTCGTCAGCTTGTACGTCTTGCCGTCGTCGGCGACCGAACTGCCCCCGCCCGACGTCAGGAAGTACACCCCGCCCGCGATGACCGCCAGTGCCACGACCGCGCCGCCGATGATCAGGCCTGTCTTCTTCTTCGGCTGGGCCGGGGGGAACGGGGGCTGGCCGCCGTACGCTTGCTGGCCGCCGTACGGGGGAGTGGGCGGCTGCTGGCCGTAGGGGCCAGGCTGCTGGGCCTGCGGGTAGCCGTAGCCCGGCTGGGGCTGCTGCGGCGGGACACCCTGGGGCTGCTGCGGGTACCCGTAACCGGGCTGCCCCTGCGGCGGCTGCTGGCCGTACGGGCCCGGCTGCTGGCCGTACGGGCCGGGCTGGCCCTGCGGCGGCTGGCCACCGTACGGTCCGGGCTGGCCCTGCGGAGGCTGGCCGCCGTACGGGCCCGGCTGGTTGTAGCTCATCTGCGGTGTCCCCTGTTCGGAAGTGCTCATCGGAATGCTTATACGTTCCGAACATCCTGACGGAAGGTCCACCTGCGTGGGCCACCGGGAGTCACACCGTTACTCAACAATCCCGTTTCAGTGCACGACTGTGACGGCCCTAAACTGTCCCCCGTGACCGAGAACACTCAGCAGACGCCAGCCAGCAACCCCGAACTGCCGACCCAGTACGCACCGGCCGAGGTAGAGGGGAAGCTGTATGAGCGCTGGGTAGAGCGCGGTTACTTCACCGCTGACGCGAGCAGCGAGAAGGACCCGTACACGATCGTCATCCCTCCGCCGAACGTCACGGGCGCCCTCCACCTGGGCCACGCCTTCCAGGTCACCCTCATGGACGCCCTCACCCGTCGCAAGCGCATGCAGGGCTACGAGACGCTGTGGCTGCCCGGCATGGACCACGCGGGCATCGCGACCCAGAACAAGGTCGAGCAGCAGCTCGCCGAGGAGGGCAAGTCCCGCCACGACCTGGGGCGCGACACGTTCACCGAGCGCGTGTGGCAGTGGAAGGACGAATACGGCGGCCGGATCCTCGACCAGCTGCGCCGCCTCGGCGCCGGACTCGACTGGTCGCGCGAGCGGTTCACCATGGATGAGGGCCTGTCCAAGGCCGTCCAGACGATCTTCAAGAACCTGTACGACGACGAGCTGATCTACCGCGCCGAGCGCATCATCAACTGGTGCCCGCGCTGTCTGACGGCCATCTCGGACATCGAGGTGGAGTACCAGGAGGACGCCGGCGAGCTGGTCTCGATCACGTACGGCGAGGGTGACGACACCCTTGTCGTTGCCACCACCCGCGCCGAGACGATGCTGGGTGACACCGCCGTCGCCGTCCACCCGGACGACGAGCGCTACAAGCACCTGGTCGGCAAGCAGATCAAGCTGCCGCTGACCGACCGTACGATCCCGGTCATCGCGGACACGCATGTCGACCCGGAGTTCGGCACGGGCGCCGTCAAGGTGACCCCGGCCCACGACCCGAACGACTTCGCCATCGGCCAGCGCCACGACCTGCCGTCGCTGACCGTCATGGACGAGCACGGTGTCATCACCGTCCACGGCCCGTTCCTCGGCCTGGACCGCTTCGAGGCGCGCTCGACGATCGTCGGCGCCCTCAAGGAGCAGGGCCGGATCGTCGCCGAGAAGCGTCCGTACATGCACTCCGTCGGCCACTGCTCGCGCTGCAAGACGACCGTCGAGCCGCGTCTGTCCATGCAGTGGTGGGTCAAGGTTGGCCCGCTGGCGGAGGCCGCCGGTGACGCGGTCCGCGACGGCCAGGTCAAGATCCACCCCGAGGACATGTCCAAGCGGTACTTCGACTGGGTCGACAACATGCACGACTGGTGCATCTCGCGCCAGCTGTGGTGGGGCCACCGCATCCCGATCTGGTACGGCCCCGCGGGCGAGGTCGTCTGTGTTGGACCCGATGACGAGATCCCGACCGGCGAGGGCTGGCACCAGGACCCAGACGTCCTCGACACCTGGTTCTCATCCGGTCTGTGGCCGTTCTCCACCCTCGGCTGGCCGGAAGAGACCCCGGATCTGGAGAAGTTCTACTCCACCGACGTCCTGCTCACAGGCCACGACATCATCTTCTTCTGGGTCGCCCGGATGATGATGTTCGGCCTGTACGCGATGGACGGCGAGGTCCCCTTCAAGACGGTCGCCCTGACCGGTCTGGTCCGGGACGAGTTCGGCAAGAAGATGTCGAAGTCCAACCCCAACGCAGTCGACCCGATCGACTGGATGGACGCGTACGGCTCGGACGCCGTCCGCTTCACCCTGGCTAAGGGGGCCAACCCGGGCGCGGACGTGCCGATCGGCGAGGACTGGGTCCAAGCGTCCCGGAACTTCGCCAACAAGATCTGGAACGCGACCCGCTTCGCGCTGATGAACGGCGCCACGGTCGAGGGTGAACTGCCGCCCGTCGAGCACCTGTCGGCGGTCGACCGCTGGATCCTGTCCCGGCTCAACAAGACCGTGGCCGAGGTCGACGCGTACTACGAGGACTACCAGTTCGCGAAGTTGAGCGAGTCGCTCTACCACTTCGCCTGGGACGAGGTCTTCGACTGGTACGTCGAGCTGTCGAAGACGACCTTCTTCGCGGGCGGCGAGCAGGCCAAGGTCTCCGGCCGGGTCCTCGGTGAGGTCCTGGATGTGATGCTACGGGTCCTGCATCCGATCGTCCCGTTCGTCACGGACACCCTGTGGACGACCCTCACCGGCCGCGAGTCCCTCGTCATCGCCGACTGGCCGAAGGACTCCGGCTTCCGCGACGACGCCGCGGAGCGGGAGATCGCGCTCGTCCAGCAGGTCGTCACCGAGGTCCGGAGATTCCGTTCCGACCAGGGACTGCAGCCCGGCCAGAAGGTCCCGGCCGAGCTCACCCTGACGGGCACCGCGCTCGCCCCGCACGAGGCGGCCATCCGTCAGGTGCTGCGCCTGCAGCCCGCCGAGGAGGGCTTCCACGCCACCGCGTCGCTTCCGGTCGCCGGGGCCACCGTCGCCCTCGACCTGTCCGGCACGATCGACGTCGAGGCCGAGCGCAAGCGCCTGACGAAGGACCTGGGCGCCGCCGAGAAGGAGAAGGCGCAGGCCAGCGGCAAGCTCTCCAACGAGGCGTTCCTCGGCAAGGCCCCGGACAACGTGGTCGACAAGATCCGTGGCCGACTCGCCAAGGCCGAGGCGGACATCGAGCGGATCACCAGCCAGCTGGCGAACCTGCCGAAGGCCTGATCACCCGCTGACGGCGAAGCCCCCGTACCCCGCTGCCGGGCGTACGGGGGCTTCGCCGTTCCGCGCACGATCGAGGTTGTGGCTCCCGCACCGCCGGGCGCCGCGCACGATGTCCGTGCCCATCCGTAGACTGGCCCCGTGAGTGAGCCCCGCCCTTCCGACCGGCACGACGACTCCGATCCCGACGAGACCTTCGCGGAGATCGTCGACGAAGAGACCCAGCGCGACCCCGACCTGGCGGTGATCGAGGCCGGGAGCCGTACGCTGCGCACCCGTTCGGGGCCGCCGCAGGGCCAGGAGGTCCCGGCCCGCCCCGCCGACCCCGAGGTGGACAAGGCGCTCCGCGCGGTGGAGCAGGAGCTCGCCGGCCGCTGGGGTGAGACCAAGCTGGAGCCGTCCGTCGCGCGTATCGCCGCGCTGATGGACGTGCTCGGCGAGCCGCAGCGCGCCTATCCCTCGATCCACATCACCGGGACCAACGGCAAGACGAGCACGGCCCGCATGATCGAGGCGCTGCTCGGCGCCTTCGATCTGCGTACCGGTCGTTACACCTCGCCGCACGTCCAGTCGATCACCGAGCGGATCAGCCTGGACGGTTCGCCGATCGATCCCGAGCGGTTCATCGAGGCGTACCAGGACATCAAGCCGTACGTGGAGATGGTCGACGCCCAGCAGCCGTACCGGCTCTCCTTCTTCGAGGTGCTGACGGGCATGGCGTACGCGGCCTTCGCCGACGCGCCGGTCGATGTCGCCGTCGTCGAGGTCGGCATGGGCGGCAGCTGGGACGCGACGAACGTGATCGACTCCTCGGTCGCCGTCGTCACCCCCATCTCGCTGGACCACACCGACCGGCTCGGCGCCACGCCCGCCGAGATCGCCGGTGAGAAGTCCGGGATCATCAAGCAGGGGGCCACGGTCGTCCTCGCGCAGCAGCCGGTCGACGCCGCGCAGGTCATGCTGAAGAAGGCCGTCGAGGTCGACGCCACGGTCGCCCGCGAGGGCATGGAGTTCGGTGTCCTCTCCCGCGAGATCGCCGTCGGAGGGCAACTGCTGACGCTGCGCGGTCTCGGCGGTGAGTACGAGGAGGTCTTCCTCCCGCTGTACGGCGCCCACCAGGCGCACAACGCGGCGGTGGCGCTCTGTGCCGTGGAGGCGTTCTTCGGGATCGGCGCCGAGCAGCCCGGCGCACTCGACATCGACACGGTCCGCCGGGCCTTCGCCTCGGTGATCTCGCCCGGGCGCCTCGAAGTGGTCCGCTCCAGCCCGACCGTAGTCCTGGACGCGGCCCACAACCCGGCCGGCGCCCGCGCCACCGCCGACGGGATCTCCGAGGCATTCGGTTTCTCACGGCTGATCGGTGTGGTCGGCGCCAGTGGCGACAAGGACGTCAAGGGGCTCCTCGAAGCCTTCGAGCCGATCTTCGCCGAGGTCGTCATCACCCAGAACTCCAGCGGCCGCGCGATGGACGCCGACGAGCTGGCCGCCGTCGCGGTCGAGGTCTTCGGACACGACCGCGTCCAGGTCGAACCGCGTCTTGACGACGCGCTGGAGGCGGCGATCACCCTCGCCGAGGAAGAGGACGAATACGCGGGAGCCGGAGTCCTGGTGACCGGTTCCGTGATCACGGTCGGCGAGGCCCGGCTGCTCCTGGGGAGGCACTGACCGACGTGCGTACGCTCTGTGCATCGACGCTGATCGGCGAGTTCTTCGTGATCGGCTTCGCCGGTCTTGTCGCGATGAAGTCCGACGACCTGACGAACACCACGGTCTGGACGGTCTGCGGCATCGGCATGCTGCTCTCCGTGCTGCTCTGCGGGATGATCACCCGCCCCGGCGGAGTACAGCTCGGCTGGGCGCTGCAGATCGCCCTGGTGCTGAGCGGCTTCGTCGTCCCGATGATGTTCATCCTCGGTCTGGTCTTCGGCGGCCTGTGGTGGGCCTCGGTCCACTACGGCCGCAAGGTCGACGAGGCGAAGGCCCGCTGGGCGGCCGCACAGGAGGCGGCCGAGGCCGCGGCCGGTGGCTGATCTTGTACCCCGTGGCCTTGGACCAACCGGCAATTGAGGGGCCCCCATTGCCGGTCGATCCAACCCGGCCGCGGGCCCGTTCCCGTACCCCTGTAGCCTCGCCTCACCGCACCCGCATGCCTGCAAGGAGCCGCACACCATGACCCAGCGCACCCTCGTTCTGCTCAAGCCCGACGCCGTCCGGCGCGGACTGGTCGGCGAGATCGTCGGGCGGATCGAGCGCAAGGCCGGCTGGCGGATCACCGCGCTGGAGCTCCGTACCCTCGACCGCGCCACGCTGGAGCAGCACTACGCCGAACACGTCGGCCGCCCCTTCTACGAGCCGCTCGTGGAGTTCATGCAGTCCGGCCCGATCGTGGCACTGGTCGCCGAGGGCGAGCGGGTCATCGAGGGCATCCGTACGCTCGCCGGACCCACCGACCCGATCGCCGCCGCGCCCGGCTCCATCCGTGGTGACTTCGGCACGATCACCCGGGAGAACCTCATCCACGCCTCGGACTCCGAGGAGTCCGCGGAGCGAGAACTGAAGCTTTTCTTCCCGGGCCTTTCCTGACTTCGGATCAGCCGAACAGCGCTCATGACCTGGGGCGACCGAATTAATTCGGTCGCCCTTCGGCATAGGGCCCCGGATCGCGGGAACGCATCACCCCGACGTAACGTCACCATGAGTGGAACGGCCACCCGTTCCGCCCACAATGGCGAAGGACCCTCGCGCCGTGTCCGTGCATACGGCACTACGATGGAATCTTCCACGCCCGCAGCGCCCACCTCGCCGACCAGAACAAGCCATCATCGCTTGTCCGGAAGGCCCGACGCATCCTCATGGGGAACAAGGGGAACTCAATGTCGTTCATCGGCCGTGACATGGCTATCGACCTCGGGACTGCCAACACGCTGGTGTACGTCAGGGGGCGCGGCATCGTTCTCAACGAGCCGTCCGTCGTGGCCATCAACACCAACACCGGCGGCATCCTCGCGGTCGGCTCCGAGGCCAAGAAGATGATCGGTCGTACACCGGGCAACATCGTTGCCGTGCGGCCGCTGAAGGACGGCGTGATCGCCGACTTCGAGATCACCGAGCGGATGCTCCGCTACTTCATCCTGAAGATCCACAAGCGCCGCTACCTGGCCCGCCCGCGGGTCGTCGTCTGTGTGCCCTCCGGTATCACCGGGGTCGAGCGACGCGCCGTCATCGAGGCGTCGACGCAGGCCGGCGCGCGCCAGGTGCACATCATCGAGGAGCCCATGGCGGCGGCCATCGGTTCCGGGCTGCCGGTCCACGAGGCCACCGGCAACATGGTCGTCGACATCGGTGGCGGCACCACCGAGGTCGCGGTCATCTCGCTCGGCGGAATCGTCACTGCCCAGTCGATCCGGGTCGCCGGGGACGAGCTGGACAACGCGATCATCCAGCACATCAAGAAGGAGTACTCGCTCCTCCTCGGTGAGCGCACCGCCGAACAGATCAAGATCACGATCGGTTCGGCGTACGACATGGACAAGGACGAGCACACCGAGATCCGCGGCCGGGACCTGGTCTCCGGGTTGCCCAAGACCGTGGTCATCTCGGCCGCCGAGGTCCGCAAGGCCATCGAGGAACCGGTCAACGCGATCGTCGACGCGGTGAAGACCACGCTCGACAAGTGCCCGCCGGAGCTCTCCGGCGACGTCATGGACCGCGGCATCGTCCTCACCGGCGGCGGCGCGCTGCTGCGCGGACTGGACGAGCGGCTGCGCCGTGAGACCGGCATGCCGATCCATATCGCCGAGGACCCGCTGGACTCGGTGGCGCTCGGGTCGGGCAAGTGCGTCGAGGAGTTCGAGGCACTCCAGCAGGTCCTGGACGCCCAGCCCCGCCGGTAGCCGGCACGGGCCGGACCACAGGTACACAACACATCAGTCTGCTGTACGGACCACTGCGGCTCCGTACGCCGGATCGTTGATATACAGGCACGAACATTCCGACGAGGAAGGCACGGCCGCCGCACGTGAGGGACACACGAGAGAGCCGGCTGCTCCTGGTGCTGCTGATCGCCATCGCATTCGCACTGATCACGGTGGACATCCGCGGCGGCGAGGAGTCACCGGTGGACGGCGCCCGGCGGGCCGCCGCCACGGTCTTCGGGCCGGTCGAGAACGGCGTCGCGGCGGCCGTCGACCCGGTGGGCAACGCCATAGGAGCGGTACGCGACTCCGGCACCCGGCACAACCGGATCGCTGAACTGGAGCAGCAGAACACCGCGCTCAAGACGAGGCTCGGCAGCGACGACCGGAACCGCAACCGGGTGCGCGAACTGGACCGGATGCTGAAGAAGTCGGCCGCCGGACAGTACGGCATCAAGGGCGCCGAGGTCATCGCCATAGGAGCGGCCCAGGGCTTCTCCTGGACGGTCACCATCGACGCGGGCTCCAACGACGGCATCAAGCGCGACATGACCGTCATCAACGGCGACGGGCTCGTCGGCCGGGTCACCACTGTCGGCCCGGACACCGCCACGGTGCTCCTCGCCAACGACCCCGACTTCACCGTCGGCACCCGTATGGAGAAGACCGACGAACTGGGCTTCGCCACCGGCCAGGGCTCCCGGCCGCTGTCCGTCCAGTTCCTCAACGGCAAGGCCAAGGTGAAGAAGGGCGACCGTCTGGTCACCTTCGGCTCCAGCAAGGACAAGCCGTTCGTGCCCGGCGTCCCGGTCGGCGAGGTCGTCCGCGTCGACCCGTCGGGCGGCGGCCTGACCCGTACCGTCTACGTCCGCCCGTACGTCGGGTTCACCAAGCTCGACATCGTCGGCGTCGTCGTCCAGGCCCCGCGCGAGGACCCCCGTGACATGGTCCTGCCGAAGGAACCGGCCAAACCCGCCAAACCGAAGCCCACTCCGACCGTCACCGTGACCATCTCGCCCAACGGAGACATCGTCGACACCAACGGCAACGTCGTCGGGAACATCCACGAGAGTCCGGACCCCAGTGGAAGCCCGGACCCGAGCGGCAGTCCGGGCGCCACACCGAGCACCGGCACCGCGGTCAACGAGCAGAGGTAGAGCTGATTTCCATGCGTCTGAACCGGATTCTGCTCTCCGTCCTGCTGGTCGTGGTCGCCCTGGTCGTCCAGGTCTCGGTCCTCGCCCGACTCCAGCTCCCCGGCGCCGTGCCCGACCTGCTGCTCCTCGTCGTTCTCGCCCTCGCGTTCGTGTACGGGCACGTCAGCGGCGCACTCATCGGCTTCGGCGCGGGACTCCTCGCCGACCTGGTGCCGCCGGCCGATCACGCCGCCGGGCGCTACGCCCTGGTGCTCTGTGTCATCGGCTACCTCGCCGGACTGGTCAAGCCGGAGACCGGGCAGCTCAAGTCGGCGTTCGTCCCGATGGCCGCGGTCGTGGCCGCGGCGATCGGATCGACCCTGCTGTACGCGCTCGTCGGCGCGCTCGTCGGGGACACGGCGGCCCGTCATGTCGGGCTCGGCAGCCTGCTGTTCACCGCCGCCGTCTACGACCTGCTCCTCGCGCCGTTCGTCGTGCCCCTGGTCATGGCGGTCGCCAGACGCACGGTGAACGACCCGCTCGCCGAATCGTCCGGCGGCGGCGACGTCGCCGCGGGCTGGCTGTCCTCCGGCACCGGACTGCGGATCGGCGGCCGGCGCGGCGGACTGCGCGTCAAGGTCGCCCGCAACCGGGCCGCACGCGCCGGACGGATCAAGGGAGTCAAGCGACTGTGAGGCCGCACCACCGGGAGGACATCCCCCGTACCTCCGGCCCGACCACCACCGGGGGCGCCCCGTGAGCAACATCCCCGAGACCGGCCGGACCCAACGGGTCCAGATCCGTCTCGTCGTCATCCAGGTCCTCGTCTTCTCCCTGCTGCTCACGCTCGGCGGGCGCCTGTGGTACCTCCAGATCCGCAACGGTCAGGAGTACAGCGACGAGGCGAAGAACAACCACGTCCAGCAGGTCGTCCAGCCCGCCGTCCGCGGCTCCATCCTCGACGCGCGCGGCGTGCCCCTCGCCGACAACGAGACGCGCCTGGTCGTCTCCGCCAGCCGCACCGAGCTGCTGAAGATGAAGGACGACGGCAAGGGCGTCCTGACCCGGCTCGCCGACGTCCTCGGCATGGAGCCCAAGGAGGTCCTCGACAAGGTCCGGCTCTGCGACGCGAAGACGCCGCAGCCCTGCTGGAACGGTTCGCCGTACCAGCCGATCCCGGTCACCGACGAGGCCACCACCCAGCAGGCCCTCCAGATCCGCGAACGTGCCGAGGACTTTCCCGGCATCACCGCCGAGCCCACCGCCGTACGCCGCTACGCCGCGCCCGGCAAGGCCAACACCGCCCAGGTCCTCGGCTACCTCTCGCCCGTCACCGACGAAGAGATCACCAAGGCCCAGGACACCGACTCGCCGTACCTGCGCTCCGACCAGGTCGGCCGTTCCGGGCTGGAGCGCACCTACGACAAGGAACTGCGCGGCAAGGCCGGTGTCACCCGCTACGAGGTCGACAACCTCGGCCGGGTCATCGGCGAGGCGAAGAACGACGAGGCGGAGCCCGGATCCAGCGTCGTCACCTCCATCGACGCGAGGGTCCAGGCCGTCGCCGAGTACGAGCTCAACGAGGCGATGAAGACGGCCCGCCAGTCGTTCGACAAGAACACCGGTGAGAACTACAAGGCCGACTCCGGCGCCGTCGTCGTCATGGAGGCAAAGACGGGCCGGGTCGTCGCGATGGCGTCCCTGCCGAACTACGACCCCAATGCCTGGGTCGGCGGCATCTCCGCCAAGGACTACGCCAAGCTCACCGGCAAGAAGTCCAACTTCCCGCTGCTGAACCGGGCCATCCAGGGCCAGGCCGCCCCCGGCTCCATCTTCAAGGTCATCTCCTCGACCGCGGCGGTCAACGCCGGCTACCCCTTCGACGGCCACTACCCCTGCCCCAGCTCCTACAACGTCGGCGGGCAGACCTTCAAGAACTTCGAGTCCCAGGGCTACGGGGACATCACGATCGGCCGGGCTCTCGAAGTCTCCTGCGACACCGTCTACTACGGCATCGCGCACAAGGAGTGGCTGAAGGACGGCGGCATGAACCCGAAGAAGCACGCCAAGGACTGGTTCTACAAGACCGCCCACCAGTTCGGCCTCGGCAAGGAGACCGGCATCGACCTCCCCAACGAGGTCAGCGGCCGCGTCCCCGACCGCAAGTGGAAGCAGAACTTCTACAAGGCGAACAAGGACGCCTGGTGCAAGCAGGGCAAGAAGGACGGCTCGTACGTCGAGAAGATCGCGTACGAGAACTGCCTCGAAGGCGACAAGATGCGCGCCGGTGACTCCGTCAACTACTCCATCGGCCAGGGCGACACCCTCGTCACCCCGATCCAGATGGCCACCATCTACGCCGCGATCTCCAACGGCGGCACCCTCTACAACCCCACCGTCGGCAAGGCGGTCGTCAGCGGTGACGGCAAGAGCGTCAAGGAGATCGCGCCCAAGTCGCACGGCAAGCTGCCGTTCTCCCGCAAGACCCGCAACGAGATCGACGGCGCCCTCGCGGGAGTCGCGACCCGCGGTTCGGCGGCCTGGCGGTTCGGCGGCTGGCCGCAGGACAAGATCCCGATGCACGCCAAGACGGGTACGGCGGAGGTCTACGGCAAGCAGACGACCTCCTGGTTCGCCACGTACACCAAGGACTACTCGATCGTCATGACGATCTCTCAGGGCGGTACGGGTTCCGGCGCGTCCGGGCCCGCCGTGCGCAACATCTACGACGCCCTCTACGGTCTCGACGACTCCGGCAAGCAGGATCTGAAGAAGGCGCTGCTGCCCACCCCGCAGAAGTCCCTGCCGAAGATCCAGCGGGACGGCTCGATCGACGCCCCGGAGATCAAGCCGTACGACCCGAACTCGCAGAAGACCCCGGAGGAGCAGACCCTCGCGGCGGCCCTGGGGAGGCGCGACTGATGGCCGGCTTCTCCGTCTCGCGGTACGCCCCCGAGCGCTCCGCCTGGGGCAAACTCACCGCCCGCGACTCCGTCGTGCGCAGACTCGACTGGCCGCTGCTCGGGTCCGCGATCGCACTCTCCTTCATCGGCTCGCTGCTGGTCTACTCCGCGACCCGGGGCCGTGACTCGCTCACCCACGGCGACCCGTACTACTTCCTCTTCCGGCACGTACTCAACTCCGGCATCGGCTTCGCCCTGATGATCGGCACGATCTGGCTCGGCCACCGCACCCTGCGCGGCGCCGTCCCGATCCTCTACGGCCTCTCGGTGATCCTCGTACTGGCGGTCCTCACCCCGCTCGGCGCCACCGTCAACGGCGCGCACGCCTGGATCATCATCGGTGGCGGCTTCTCGCTCCAGCCGTCCGAGTTCACCAAGATCACCATCATCCTGATCATGGCGATGCTGCTCGCCGAGCGCGTCGACGCGGGTGACCAGCTCCACCCCGACCACCGGACCGTCGCCAAGGCGCTGGGCCTGGCGGCCGTGCCGATGGCCGTCGTCATGGGGATGCCGGACCTCGGCTCCGTGATGGTCATGGTCGTCATCGTGCTCGGTGTGCTCCTCGCCTCCGGCGCTTCGAACCGATGGATCCTCGGCCTGCTCGGTGCGGGAGTGGCGGGCGGCGTGGCCGTCTGGCAGCTCGGTCTGCTCGACGAATACCAGATCGCCCGCTTCGCCGCCTTCGCCAACCCCGCGCTCGACCCGGCGGGCGTCGGCTACAACACCAACCAGGCCCGCATCGCGATCGGCTCCGGCGGCCTCACCGGAACGGGCCTCTTCCAGGGCACCCAGACCACCGGCCAGTTCGTCCCCGAGCAGCAGACCGACTTCGTCTTCACCGTCGCGGGCGAAGAGCTCGGCTTCCTCGGTGCCGGGCTGATCCTCGTCCTGCTCGGCGTCGTCCTGTGGCGCGCCTGCCGGATCGCCCGCGAGACGACCGAGCTGTACGGCACGATCGTCGCCGCCGGAATCATCGCCTGGTTCGCCTTCCAGTCCTTCGAGAACATCGGGATGACGCTCGGCATCATGCCGGTCGCCGGGCTTCCGCTGCCGTTCGTGTCGTACGGAGGGTCCTCGATGTTCGCCGTCTGGGTGGCCGTCGGACTGCTCCAGTCGATCAGGGTGCAACGGCCGATAAGCGCCTGAGGCGGTGCGGGAGCACTGCCCATCTCCGGACAACACGTCTAGATTCGGTTCATGGCGGACTCGAAGCGTGAGATCGAGCGGAAGTACGAAGCCACCGCTCAGACCCGGCTCCCGGATCTGAGCCGGGTGGCCGGGGTCTCGGCCGTCGTCCACCGGGGCGTCAGCGAGCTGGACGCCGTCTACCACGACACCGAGGACCTGCGGCTGGCCGCCGGCTCCCTCACCCTGCGCCGCCGCACCGGGGGGAGCGACGCGGGCTGGCACCTCAAGTTCCCCGTCGCCTCCGGTATCCGGGACGAGCTCCAGGAACCGCTCTCCGACACCCTGCCGCGCTCCTTCGCCGGTCTGCTCCGGTCCCGGCTCCGGGGGAGCGAACTCGTCCCCGTCGTCCGGCTGCGCACCGCCCGCGACGTCCACCACCTGGTCGACGCCGAAGGCGCGCCGCTCGCCGAGGTCGCCGTCGACACCGTGCGGGCCGAACGGCTGACGGGCGGCGACGGCACGGCCGCCTGGACCGAGATCGAGGTGGAGCTCGCCGAGAACGGCGACCCCGCCCTCCTGGACGCCGTCGAACGACGGCTGCGCAAAGCCGGTGTCCGCCCGTCCGCACTGCCGTCCAAGCTGGCCAGGGCGCTCGCCGAGACCGCGCCGGAGCGGAACCGGAAGGAAGGGACCGGCGGGACCACCTCACGGGTCACCGCGGGCGACCACGTCCTCGCGTACATCCGCCGGCAGGCCGAGGCGATCGTCACCCTCGACCCCGCCGTACGCCGTGACCTCCCCGACTCCGTGCATCAGATGCGGGTCGCCACCCGCCGGCTCCGCAGCGCGCTGCGGACGTACCGCAGGATCCTCGACCGGAGCGTCACCGACCGGGTCGGCGACGAGCTGAAGTGGCTGGCCGCCGAGCTCGGCATCGACCGCGACCAGGAGGTGCTCGACGCCCGTCTGCGCGCCTGCCTCGCCGCTCTGCCCCGCACCCTGGTCCTCGGGCCCGTCCACAGCCGACTCCGGATCTGGTCGGTGACCCGCCGGGGCGGCTCCCGGCAGCGGACCGTCGCCGTGCTCGACGGGAAGCGGTACCTGGCCCTCCTGGAGCGCCTCGACACCCTGCTCACCACCCCGCCGCTGCTGCTGCCCGACGCGTCCCGCGCCCCCGAGCGGGAGCTGCCCCGCGCCGTACTGAAGGAGTACGCGCGACTGGCGGCCCGCGTCGGCCGCGCCCTGGAGCTCCCGCCCGGTCACGACCGCGATCTCGCCCTGCACGACGCCCGCAAGGCCGCCAAGCGCGCCCGTTACGCGGCGGAGGCGGCCCGGCCCGCGCTCGGGAAGCCCGCCAAGCGGTTCGCCAAACGGATGAAGGCCGTGCAGACCCTCCTCGGCGACCACCAGGACAGCGTGGTGGCCCGCGACGCCCTGCGCACCCTGGCCGCCCAGGCACACGCGGCGGGGGAGTCCGCGTTCACCTGGGGACTGCTGTACGGGCGCGAGGAGGCGGCGGCCGCCGCCGGTGAGCGGGAGCTGCCCGGGGTCTGGGAGCGGGCGGCCCGGCCGCGGGTGCGGTCGGCGCTGGGAGGCTGAGCGCCGGGGTACGCTGGATGGTCACCCTTGCCGGCTCTCGAAAGTTCGCGATGTCTGTCGATTCGGTCTTCCCACAGCTCGAAGCTCTGCTCCCGCATGTGCAGAAGCCCATCCAGTACGTCGGCGGTGAGCTGAACTCCACCGTCAAGCCGTGGGACGAATGCGATGTCCGTTGGGCGCTGATGTACCCCGACGCGTACGAGGTCGGACTCCCCAACCAGGGCGTCATGATCCTCTACGAGGTGCTCAACGAGCGCCAGGGCGTCCTCGCCGAGCGCACCTACAGCGTGTGGCCGGACCTCGAAGAGCTGATGCGCGAGCACAGGGTCCCGCAGTTCACTGTGGACAGCCACCGCCCGGTCAGGGCGTTCGACGTCTTCGGGCTGAGCTTCTCCACCGAACTCGGCTACACCAACATGCTCACCGCTCTGGATCTCGCGGGCATTCCGCTGGACGCCAGGGACCGCACCGTCGACGACCCGATCGTGCTGGCCGGCGGCCACGCGGCGTTCAACCCCGAGCCCATCGCGGAGTTCATCGACTGCGCGGTCATCGGCGACGGCGAGCAGGCCGTCCTGGAGATCACCGAGATCATCCGCGCCTGGAAGGCCGAGGGCCGGCCCGGCGGCCGTGAGGAGTTGCTCCTCCGCCTCGCGAAGACCGGCGGCGTCTACGTCCCGGGCTTCTACGACGTCGAGTACCTCCCGGACGGGCGCATCGGCCGTGTCGTGCCCAACAAGTCGGGCGTGCCGTGGCGGGTGTCCAAGCACACGGTGATGGACCTCGACGAGTGGCCGTACCCGAAGCAGCCCCTCGTGCCCCTCGCCGAGACCGTCCATGAGCGGATGTCCGTCGAGATCTTCCGCGGCTGCACCCGCGGCTGCCGTTTCTGCCAGGCCGGCATGATCACGCGCCCCGTGCGGGAGCGAAGCATCACCGGCATCGGCGAGATGGTCGAGAAGGGTCTCAAGGCGACCGGCTTCGAGGAGGTCGGCCTGCTCTCGCTCTCCTCCGCGGACCACACCGAGATCGGCGAGATCGCCAAGGGCCTCGCCGACCGGTACACCGAGGACAAGATCGGCCTCTCGCTGCCCTCCACCCGCGTCGACGCGTTCAACGTGGACCTGGCCAACGAGCTGACCCGCAACGGCCGTCGCTCCGGTCTCACCTTCGCCCCCGAGGGCGGCTCCGAGCGCATGCGCAAGGTCATCAACAAGATGGTCTCGGAAGAGGACCTCATCCGTACCGTCGCGACCGCGTACGGCAACGGATGGCGCCAGGTGAAGCTGTACTTCATGTGCGGTCTGCCCACCGAGACCGACGAGGACGTCCTCCAGATCGGCGACATGGCGGTCAACGTGATCGCCAAGGGCCGTGAGGTCTCCGGCCAGAACGACATCCGCTGCACCGTCTCCATCGGCGGCTTCGTGCCCAAGCCGCACACGCCGTTCCAGTGGGCCCCGCAGCTCGGCGCCGAGGAGACCGACGCGCGGCTGGCCAAGCTCCGCGACAAGATCCGCGGCGACAAGAAGTACGGCCGTTCCATCGGCTTCCGCTACCACGACGGCAAGCCCGGCATCGTCGAGGGCCTGCTCTCGCGCGGCGACCGCCGTGTCGGCTCCGTCATCCGAGCGGTCTACGAGTCCGGCGGCCGCTTCGACGGCTGGCGCGAGCACTTCAGCTACGACCGCTGGATGACCGCCGCCGAGAAGACGCTGCCCGAGTACGGCGTGGACGTCGACTGGTACACCACCCGCGAGCGGACCTACGAGGAGGTTCTGCCCTGGGACCACCTGGACTCCGGTCTCGACAAGGACTGGCTCTGGGAGGACTGGCAGGACTCGCTCGACGAGACCGAGGTCGAGGACTGCCGCTGGACCCCGTGCTTCGACTGCGGCGTCTGCCCGCAGATGGACACCAGCATCCAGATCGGCCCGACCGGCAAGAAGCTGCTGCCGTTGTCGGTCGTGAAGTAGCCCCCTCGGGTGAGTCCGTCCCGGTGACAGCTCGGTGACGAAGGCCCGGAACGGGAAACCCCGGTCCGGGCCTTCGTGTCGTGTACGGCATGGAGCACGGCAAGCATCACGCCCCCGCGCGGTACGACGCCGGAGAGGGCTGTCCGACCACCCTGATCAGAATCCCGGTACGGATCGTGGTGCTGGTGATCGTCTCGCGGGCCGTCGGCAGAGCCGTCGCCCGGCCGGCGTGGCATCTCGGCGGGGCGCCGGTGACCTGGGTCTGGCGCACGGTGTGCACGCCGGTGGGACATTCGCACGTGACGCCGTCCGGGCTCCCGCCAGGCGGGCCGCGGTCGGGACGGGACGCGCGGTCCGGGCGGCGCTGCGCTCGGCGCGCGAGACGGTGGCCCAGGCGCGCCGTGAGGCCTGGCGGGCACTGGTCGGCGGGCCGTGGGCGCCCGAGCCCCGGGAACCGGGAAGCCCCCTTGCGCGTACTCTGGGTGTTACGCAACAAGCAACGACTGTGCCCTGCGCGGCGCCCGAACCAGAGATCTCCTCGCTCGGAGAGAAGAACGCCGAGCGGGGGTGAGCCGGACCGGACACCCCGGGCCACCCGCATTTCGAGGGCGGCGTGCCACCGCGTCCGCCCCGCACCGAGGAGAAGAACCACTGGGCAAGCGACAGCCCGAAGGCCCGCCGCCCGCACCGGCGGTGCAGCGCATCCGACTGCGCTACACCAAGCGCGGCCGCCTCCGGTTCACCAGCCACCGTGACTTCCAGCGTGCCTTCGAGCGGGCACTGCGCCGCTCCGAGGTGCCGATGGCCTACTCGGCCGGCTTCACCCCGCACCCGAAGGTGTCGTACGCCAATGCCGCCCCCACCGGCACGGGCAGTGAGGCCGAGTTCCTGGAGATCGCCCTCACCGAGGCCCGGGATCCGGGCGTCCTGCGCGAGCTGCTCAACGACTCGCTGCCGGACGGTCTCGACATCACCGACGCCGTCGAGGCCCGCACCTCGGGCCTTGCCGAGCGCCTGACCGCCTCCGTCTGGGAACTGCGTCTCGACGGAGTCACCGCCGAGGAGGCCGTCAAGGCCGTGGCCGCCTTCAACGGCGCCGAGACCGTCGAGGTCCAGCGCCGTGCGAAGAACGGCATGCGGACCTTCGACGCCCGTGCCGCCGTGGTCGACCTGCAGGCCCTTGATCCACAGGCTGATAGGCCCGAGGACAAGCCCTGTGCGATACTGCGGCTGGTTGTTCGGCACGTGACACCTGCCGTGCGACCTGACGACGTCCTGTCCGGTCTCCGCGTTGTGGCCGACCTGGCGCCGCCGGTCCCCGCAGCGGCGACCAGGCTGGCGCAGGGGCTCTTCGACGAGGAGTCCGGCACGGTGACCGACCCGCTCGCGCCCGACCGCGAGGCAGCCCCGGCGGCTCCACACACGGCCGTCGGGACCGCCGTCGCGACGGCGCCGGAAGGTGCAGGTTCCGCGTAAGGCGGTCGTTGCAGCGCAGCCCTCGACTCGGGAGCCACCTGGGCCGGGCCGCGCGATGACCCATAAGACTTTCGCCAGGCCGTACGCACGGAGCGTACGGAACCGGCGAGCCAGACATTGAGTTCCCGTGCGGCGCCCGCGCCCCGGACGGCGGTCCCGCGTACATCACGCGGACCGTGCCGGACCGGAATCAGACGCGGCGCCCGGGAGCCTGACGGGAGAACCGCCCGCATGCCCCAGTCCAACGAACCCGGCACGACCGGGAACGGTGAAGAGAACAACGCACCCGGCGACAAGCTGCCACCGCGCCGCAGGCGTCGCGCCGCGTCCCGCCCTGCCGGTCCGCCGGTGGCGGATGCCCAGGGTGCCGCCGCGCCGGCCATACCGGCCGTTGACGCCGCAGTGTCCGACAGCACCGTTGCCGAAGTCGGCAGTGCCCCGGAGGCGGAGGCCGCGCCGCCCGCGCGCACCCGTCGCCGTGCGGTCCGCAAGGCGACCGCTCCGGCGGGCGCGCCGAAGGCCACCGAGGCCACCGAGGTCATGGAGATCGTGGAGCCCGCCGCCGAGCCCGTAGCCGCCGCAGAGGCGGAGGCCGAGGTCGTGGAGGCGCCGCCCGCGCGTACGCGTCGTCGTGCGGTGCGCAAGGCGACCGCTCCGGCGGGTGCGCCGAAGGCCGCCGAGCCCGTCGAGATCGTGGAGCCCGCCGCCGAGGCCGAGGCCGTCGAAGCGCCGCCCGCGCGTACGCGTCGTCGTGCGGTGCGCAAGGCGACCGCTCCGGCCGGTGCGCCGAAGGCCGCCGAGCCCGTCGAGATCGTCGAGGAAGCCACGGCCGTGGTCGAGCCCGAGCCGGCCGTGGTCGAGCCCGAGCCCGAGCCCGCCGCGCCGCGCGGTCGCGCCCGGCGCAGGGCATCCGCTCCGGCCGGCGCGCCGCAGCCCGCCGAGGCGGCTGTCGAGCCGGAGGCCGCCGCAGAGGCGGAGGCCGAGGTCGTGGAGGCGCCGCCCGCGCGTACGCGTCGTCGTGCGGTCCGCAAGGCGACCGCTCCGGCGGGCGCGCCGAAGGCCGCCGAGACGGTTGTCGAGGCCGAGGAATTGGTCGCCGAAACCGCCGAGGCCGTCGAGTCGGCCGAGGCCGTCGAGCCCACCGAGGCCGAGGACACCGCGCCGCGTGGTCGCCAGCGCCGCCGGGCCACCGCAGCCGCCGGCCGGCCCGAGTTCACCGGCAAGGTCGAGGAGCCCGTACGCAAGAGCCGTCGCGCGACGCGCCCCGCCGTGGCCGTGTTCCAGGCGCCGGTCTTCGCCGAGCCGATGTTCCAGACCCCGGAGACCGCGGCCGCCGCCGCTGCCGCCTCGCGTCGCGAGGAGATCGAGGAAGAGCCCGAGACGGTCGAGGAGCCGACCGCCACGACCGAGGCCCCGGCCGCCGAGGCCGCGCCGCAGACGGGTTCGCGTCGCCGTCGCCGTCGTCGCGGTGAGGCCGCCGAGCCCGAGCAGGCCGCCGCCCCCGAGGTGGAGGAGCACGTCGAGGACGAGCACGAGCCCGAGAGCGAGGCCGAGCACGAGGGCGAGGGCGAGGAGACGGACGAGTACGGGGACCGGCCCTCGCGCCGTCGCCGTCGGGGTGGCCGTCGCCGCCGTCGTGGCGAGACCAGCGAGGGCGACGAGGGCGCCGAGCAGCACGGTGACGAGGCCGCCGCCGACCTTTCCGAGGATGACCAGGAGCGCGCTCAGGAGCCCGAGGAGGAGGAGGACGAGGAGCACGAGGCGTCCGCCGCGGGATCCAGCAGCAGCCGACGTCGTCGTCGGCGTCGCCGTCGCAGCGGTGAGGTCGCGGCCGACGCCGAGAGCGGTGCGGACGACCCGGAGCGTACGGTCGTCAAGGTCCGCGAGCCCCGCCGGAAGGAGGAGCGGGAGGTCGGCACCGGCTTCGACGAGGTCCAGTCGATCAAGGGCTCGACCCGCATGGAGGCGAAGAAGCAGCGCCGCCGCGAGGGTCGTGAGCAGGGTCGCCGCCGAGTCCCGATCATCACCGAGGCCGAATTCCTTGCCCGCCGCGAGGCCGTGGAGCGGGTCATGGTCGTCCGCCAGAACGGCGAGCGCACCCAGATCGGTGTCCTCGAGGACAACGTGCTCGTCGAGCACTACGTCAACAAGGAGCAGGCCACCAGCTACGTCGGCAACGTCTACCTGGGCAAGGTGCAGAACGTACTGCCGTCCATGGAGGCCGCCTTCGTCGACATCGGCAAGGGCCGCAACGCGGTCCTGTACGCCGGCGAGGTGAACTTCGAGGCGCTCGGCATGGCCCACGGGCCGCGTCGTATCGAGACCGCGCTCAAGTCCGGCCAGTCCGTCCTCGTCCAGGTGACCAAGGACCCGATCGGCCACAAGGGCGCCCGCCTGACCAGCCAGGTCTCGCTGCCCGGCCGCTACCTGGTCTATGTGCCCGAGGGCTCGATGACCGGTATCAGCCGTAAGCTCCCCGACACCGAGCGGGCCCGGCTGAAGACCATCCTCAAGAAGATCGTCCCCGAGGACGCGGGCGTCATCGTCCGCACCGCGGCCGAGGGCGCGAGCGAGGACGAGCTGCGCCGCGACGTCGAGCGGCTGCAGCAGCAGTGGGAGGACATCCAGAAGAAGTCCAAGAGCACCGGCAGCTCCAACGCGCCGACGCTGCTCTACGGCGAGCCGGACATGACCGTCCGGGTCGTCCGCGACATCTTCAACGAGGACTTCTCCAAGGTCATCGTCAGCGGCGACGGCGCGTGGGAGACCATCCACGGCTACGTCTCGCACGTGGCGCCCGACCTGACGGACCGTCTGTCGCGATGGACCTCCGAGGTCGACATCTTCGCGACGTACCGGATCGACGAACAGCTGATGAAGGCGCTGGACCGGAAGGTCTATCTGCCGAGCGGCGGTTCGCTGGTGATCGACAAGACCGAGGCGATGGTCGTCGTCGACGTCAACACCGGCAAGTTCACCGGTCAGGGCGGCAACCTCGAAGAGACCGTCACCAAGAACAACCTGGAGGCGGCCGAGGAGATCGTGCGCCAGCTGCGGCTGCGCGACCTCGGCGGGATCGTCGTCGTCGACTTCATCGACATGGTGCTGGAGTCCAACCGGGACCTGGTGCTGCGCCGTCTGCTGGAGTGCCTGGGACGCGACCGTACGAAGCACCAGGTCGCCGAGGTCACCTCGCTGGGCCTGGTCCAGATGACCCGCAAGCGGGTGGGCCAGGGTCTGCTGGAGTCCTTCTCCGAGACCTGTGTCCACTGCAACGGGCGCGGCGTGATCGTGCACATGGAGCAGCCGACCTCGGTCGGTGGCGGCGGCAACGGCAAGCGTTCCAAGAAGCGCGGCCGGGGCGGCGCGGGCCACGAGCTCGACCACGAGCAGATCGTCGAGCTGGACCACGCGCACATCGCGGAGAGCGAGACCGAGGCCGAGGTGGCCGCGGAGGTGGCTGCCCCGGTGGCGCTGCCCGAGCCGGAGTTCGTCCCGGACGAGGAGCTGTACAGCAGCCCGGCCGAGGCCGAGGCAGCCGCTTCGCGTGGCCGTGGCAGGCGCCGTGCGACCCGTAAGGCATCGGCTCCGGCCGGCGCCCCGAAGGCCGCAGCCCCCGCCCCGGTCGTCGAGCCGGTGGTGGAGGCCGTGGAGCCGGAACCGGTGGTGGAGCCTGAGGCGGCTGCCGAGGCCCCTCAGGGCCGTACGCGCCGTCGTGCGACCCGTAAGGCCACGGCCCCGGCGGGCTCGCCGGCCCCGGTCGAGCAGGCCGAGGAGCAGCCGGTGCCGGCTGCGGCCCCGGTCGTCGAGGCCGCGCAGCCCGAGGCGGCACCCGAGGAGGTGGTCGTCGAGGCCGCCCCGCCGCGTGCCCGCCGCCGGGTGACCCGCAAGGTCACTGCCCCCGCGGGTTCGCCCGCCGGCGCGGACGCGGCGGAGGTCGTCGTGGTGACCGGCTCCACCGAGCCGAAGCCCGAGGCCGAGCCGGCCGAAGCCCCGGAAGCCCCGGAAGCCCCGGAAGCCCCGGAAGCTTCGAAGGCGGAGGCCCCGGCCAAGAAGGCGGCACGCAAGACAGCCAAGAAGGCCACCGCCAAGAAGGCAGCCACCAAGAAGACGGTTGCCAAGAAGACAGCTGCCAAGAAGACCGTCGCGAAGAAGACGACGGCCAAGAAGGCGGCGGCGAAGAAGACGGTCGCCGCGGAGAAGGCGGCGCAGGCCTCCGTCTCGGCCGGTACCGAGGCGTAGGCGGCAGCGAGGTACGGCCGCGGAGGGACCGTCTCCGCAGCCGTACGGCATGACACGACGGCCGGTGGGCCGCACCTCGACAAGGGGGCGGCTCACCGGCCGTCGTGCGTTCCCCCGGTGACCGCTCAGGACCGTCCGTCGGCCCGACCCGGTCCGATCGGCCCACCGGCCCGGCGTACGGCCCTTCGGGAGCCTGAGGAGCTACCGGCGTCCCACCCCCCTGTGACGCCGTCAGGAGGCCGTCAGCGGCGTCGGTGGGCCATTCGTGGCCGGGTAAGGGGTGAGCCGATGGGCCCGGGGAGGAGTGAGCCGGGGAAAGCGGGGTAGGACACGGGGCCCGGTTTGACCCTCCGGTCGGCGGCCCGTAACCTTGCCCATCGGCGTGTTTCCGTATGCGCCTGTCCCTGAGCAACCCCCTCCCGTCATCGGTGAGAGGCCGCTCGTCCATTCGGATCACCTCGGGCCCCGGCCCGTGTGAGCGGCTGGCATCAGGGGCTCCGTTCCGAGCGAGAGAGAGATCCGCGTGTACGCCATCGTGCGCAGCGGTGGCCGCCAGCACAAGGTTGCTGTCGGTGACATCGTTGAGGTTGACAAGATTTCCACTGCCCAGGTTGGCGACACGGTCGAGCTCTCGACCCTGCTCGTGGTCGACGGCGACGCCGTGACCAGCGACCCGTGGGTGCTGGCCGGGATCAAGGTCCAGGCCGAGGTCGTGGACCACCACAAGGGCGCGAAGATCGACATCCTTCGCTACAAGAACAAGACCGGCTACCGCCGTCGCCAGGGTCACCGTCAGCAGTACACGGCGATCAAGGTCACCGGTATCCCCGCGGCTGCGAAGTAAGGGACTGAGGAGACATGGCACACAAGAAGGGCGCATCGTCCACCCGGAACGGGCGCGATTCCAATGCTCAGCGGCTCGGCGTGAAGCGCTTCGGCGGTCAGGCCGTCAACGCCGGTGAGATCCTGGTCCGCCAGCGCGGCACCCACTTCCACCCGGGCACGGGCGTCGGCCGTGGCGGCGACGACACGCTGTTCGCGCTCGCCGCCGGTGCGGTCGAGTTCGGCACGCACCGTGGCCGCAAGGTCGTGAACATCGTTCCGATCGCCGGCTGATTTTCGGCGCTCGTCGAGCGGTTTCTGCGGAGGCGGACCTCACTTCCCGTACGGGAAGCGGGTCCGCCTTTCGCGTGTTTCTCCCATGAGAGACGGCTTTCTCCTATGCGGGACAGCGCGAGTGAGACATTTCTGCATGTATGTAACTGGAGGTTCCCACCATGACCACCTTCGTGGACCGCGTCGAGCTGCATGTCGCCGCGGGTAACGGAGGCCACGGCTGCGCCTCCGTACACCGTGAGAAGTTCAAACCGCTCGGCGGTCCGGACGGCGGCAACGGCGGCCGTGGCGGCGATGTGACCCTGGTCGTCGACCAGGACATCACCACGCTCCTCGACTACCACCACAGCCCGCACCGCAAGGCGACCAACGGCCAGCCCGGCGCGGGCGACCACCGCTCCGGCAAGGACGGCCAGGACCTCGTCCTGCCGGTGCCCGACGGCACGGTCGTGCTCGACCGGAACGGCAACGTGCTGGCCGACCTGGTCGGCCAGGGCACCACGTTCGTCGCCGGCCAGGGCGGCCGCGGCGGCCTCGGCAACGCCGCGCTGGCCTCCGCCCGGCGCAAGGCCCCCGGCTTCGCGCTGCTCGGCGAGCCCGGCGAGGCCCGGGACATCGTCCTGGAGCTCAAGACCGTCGCCGATGTCGCGCTGGTGGGTTACCCGAGCGCCGGGAAGTCCTCGCTGATCTCCGTCCTGTCCGCGGCCAGGCCGAAGATCGCCGACTACCCCTTCACGACGCTCGTCCCGAATCTCGGCGTCGTCACCGCGGGCAGCACCGTCTACACCATCGCCGACGTCCCGGGCCTGATCCCCGGCGCCAGCCAGGGCCGCGGTCTCGGCCTGGAATTCCTGCGGCACGTGGAGCGCTGCTCGGTGCTCGTGCACGTGCTGGACACCGCGACGCTGGAGTCCGACCGCGACCCCGTCTCCGATCTCGACATGATCGAGGAGGAGCTGAAGCAGTACGGCGGACTGGAGGACCGGCCCCGCATCGTCGTCCTCAACAAGATCGACATCCCGGACGGCCAGGACCTCGCCGACATGATCCGCCCGGACCTGGAGGCGCGCGGCTACCAGGTCTTCGAGGTGTCCGCGGTCGCCCGTACCGGACTGAAGGAGCTCTCCTTCGCGCTCGCGGGGGTCATCGCCGAGGCGCGTGCGGCCAAGCCCGTGGAAGTGGCGACCCGTATCGTGATCCGTCCCAAGGCCGTCGACGACGCCGGCTTCACCGTCACCAAGGAGGAGGACGGCCTCTACCGGGTGCGCGGCGAGAAGCCCGAACGCTGGGTCCGGCAGACCGACTTCAACAACGACGAGGCCGTCGGCTACCTGGCGGACCGGCTCAACCGTCTCGGTGTCGAGGACGAGTTGATGAAGACCGGTGCCCGTGCGGGCGACGGTGTGGCCATCGGTGCCGAGGACAATGCGGTCGTCTTCGACTGGGAGCCCACCTTGGCAGCGGGCGCGGAGATGCTCGGCCGACGCGGCGAGGACCACCGTCTCGAAGCGCCGCGCCCGGCGGCGCAGCGCCGCCGCGACCGTGAGGCCGAACGCGACGAGGCGCAGCGCGAGTTCGACGACTTCGACCCGTTCTAAGGGCTGTCCCGGCGCGGCACCGGACCGTTCCGGCGCGGCAGTTGCTCTCCGCGCTGTCCGCCGTGGTCGACCCCGCGGGACGGGCCTGCGCCACCGGCCCGTCCGGCGGTCCGGCATGCCCTTCGCGTCGCGCAAACGGGGGATCCGAAACCCGCTCAAGGGTGATTCATGCCGCTCAACCGTGTGGTGTCGGTCACCCGGTCGGGACGGATCAATTCGGGTATTCGCCCTGATCGCAAGGCACCGCAAGGTTTCGACAGGGCATGCGGCGGCCGACGTCCACCTTGCGAGACGGTAACGGAGAGTGCAACCATCGCTGTATCTCCCAGCCCTCGCAAGGTAGGTCGTCTGTGTCTGCTCAGCACATAGCCAAAGCCCGAACCACAGCAGTCGTGCTCGCCGGCGGTACCGGCCAGCGCGTGGGACTGTCCATCCCCAAGCAGCTGCTGAAGATCGCAGGCAAGGCTGTCATCGAGCACACGCTGTCGATCTTCCAGCAGGCCGACTCCATCGACGACGTCATCGTGCTGATGGCCCCGGGCTATGTGCCCGACGTGGAGAAGATCGTCGCGAAGGCCGGACTCACCAAGGTCACCAAGGTGATCGAGGGCGGCTCCACTCGTAACGAGACCACCGAGCGCGCCATCGCGGCCCTCGGTGAGGGCCTGGCCGAGGGGGAGGACCGCAACGTCCTGTTCCACGACGCCGTGCGCCCTCTGCTCTCGCAGCGGGTCATCAAGGACTGCGTCGACGCACTGGATCGCTACCAGGCGGTCGACGTCGCCATCCCCTCCGCGGACACGATCATCGTGACCCGCACCCACGGCGGCGACGGCGAGTTCATCACCGACGTGCCCGACCGTTCCCGGCTGCGCCGGGGCCAGACGCCGCAGGCCTTCAAGCTCTCCACGATCCGCCGGGCCTACGAGGTCGCCGCGGGCGACCCGAACTTCCAGGCCACCGACGACTGCTCGGTCGTCCTGAAGTACCTCCCCGACGTGCCGATCTACGTCGTCGCGGGCGACGAGTACAACATGAAGGTCACTCAGCCGGTCGACGTCTTCATCGCGGACAAGCTCTTCCAGCTGGCGTCCACGGCCGTCCCGCAGCCGACGGACGACGCCGCCTACCGCGAGCTGCTGACGGGCAAGACCCTCGTCGTCTTCGGCGGCTCGTACGGCATCGGCGCGGACATCGCGGCGCTCGCCGAGTCCTACGGCGCCACCGTCTACGCCCTGGGCCGCTCCACCACCGGTACCCACGTGGAGAACCCGGAGCACGTCGACGACGCGCTCTCCAAGGCGTACGCGGACACCGGCCGCATCGACTACGTGATCAACACCGCGGGCGTGCTCCGCATCGGCAAGCTGGCCGAGACGGACAACACGACCATCCAGGAGGCGCTGAACGTCAACTACCTGGCACCCGTGCAGATCGCCCGTGCTTCCTACAAGTACCTCGCCGAGACCAAGGGCCAGCTGCTCCTCTACACCTCCAGCAGCTACACCCGGGGCCGCGCGGAGTACAGCCTCTACTCGTCCACCAAGGCCGCCATGGTGAACCTCACCCAGGCGCTCTCGGACGAGTGGGCGGGCGACGGAGTGCGGGTGAACTGCGTGAACCCGGAGCGCACCGCCACCCCGATGCGCACCAAGGCGTTCGGCGACGAGCCCGCGGGCACGCTGCTCTCCTCCGAGGCGGTCGCCAGGACCTCCCTCGACGTCCTGCTCTCCGAGATGACCGGCCATGTCATCGACGTACGGCAGCAGGACCCGACCCGCGGCGCCTCCGAGGCATCGGGCTTCGAGCAGGCGCTGGCCGCTGTCCTGGACCGACAGGCTGATGTGTAATACTTCTCGGTAATCGACTATTCGGACCCCTGCAGTTCGCCGTGTGCGAACTGCAGGGGTCCGAATTCGTGAAGCTCTGGCTTCACATTTCCCTCGCAAGGTAATCAGTCGGCACCCTCGGAAGCGGTACTTCGTGATTTCGAAAGCCATGCGCTTGGCTCGGGTGGGCAGTGGTTCGGAACTGGCCGCCGCTCTCCTGGTGGCTGTGGGGTTCCCGTGCGTCATGCTCGCGGCGATAATCCCCAATCTCTGGTTCTTCGCCGCGGCGACCGCGGTCACCTATCTCGCGGACCGATATCTGCACCACTGCGGCAGCTATCTGATCAACCGGCTCGCCGCAGTCCGTGCCGGACTGTCGATCCGCTTCCTCGTCCGTCAGCTGCTGCTCATCCTGCTGCTCTCCCGCATGGGATACGGCGAGCAGACGCTGTTCTACGTGACGGTCGCCTGCCTGCTGGCCTTCTACGGACTCCAGGCGCCGCAGAGCGCGATGGTCACCCTCATCCGCCTGCGTCGCAAGCTTCCGGTCGTCACCCGCAACATCGACCTCAGGTCGGTGCGGATAGGGGACGCGCCGCCGCAGATCCTGATGAGCAGGCCCGCGGAGAAGATGCTGCACCTGGACGTCTTCTCGATGGTGGGGGTGCTGCTCGCGGTCGAGACCGGCACGTACGTCATCGCCTATGCAGGCCTGGGCCTCACGCTCGTCCTCGCGGTCGGCTATCTGGCGGCGCTCCTGCCGTACGTCCGGCCGAGCCGGCTCGTACCGCCGGAGACCAAGGTCCTCAACGCGGTGGGCGACTGGCTCGCCGAGTACCGGCCGACCGTGATGCTGTACTTCTCCGGCTCCAAGGACTCGGCCTACCAGGTCAACATGTGGCTGGAGACGATGGCCCGGCTCGGCGGACGGCCGCTGATCTGTCTGCGTGAGCGCAACATCGTCCCGCAGCTCGCCAGCACATCGGTGCCCGTGCTCTGCGTGCCCGGTGGTGTGCACCTCATGAATCTGGACCTCTCGTCGGTACGGGTCGCGCTCTACGCGGCCAACGTCGGCAAGAACATCCATCTGCTCCGGGTGCCGACGATGAAGCACGTCTTCATCGGCCACGGCGACAGCGACAAGCTCGCCAGCGTCAACCCGTACAGCAAGGCCTACGACGAGGTCTGGACCGCGGGCCGGGCCGGCCGCGACCGTTACGCGCTGGCCGACGTCGGCGTGCGCGACGAGGACATCGTCGAGGTGGGCCGTCCGCAGCTGGCCGCCATCCAGCCGTGGTCCGGTACTCCGAGGAACCCGATTCCGACCGTGCTGTACGCCCCCACCTGGGAGGGCTGGGACGACAACCCGGGCAACACCTCGCTGCTGCTGGCCGGCGAGAACATCGTCAGGCGGCTGCTGGACTCCGAGCAGCCGATCCGCCTGCTCTACAAGCCGCACCCCTTCACCGGCACCCGCAGCGCCAAGGCCAAGGCTGTGCACCTGCGCATCACCGAGATGATCGAGCGGGCCGCCGCCGAGCGCGCCACCGACCCCCGCTGGGCGGCGGAATCGTCCGCTCTGCGGGGCGAGCAGGCCGAGGCGCGGGCCGAGACGGCCCGTATCGAGGCGCGGCTGGCCGAGCTCTCCAGTGGCGGTCGCCTCGCCCGGGACGAGGCGGAGCTGTCCCGGGACTCGCTGGCCGACCCGGCGCGCGAGGCCGAGATCGCACGGCTCAAGGACGAGTGGAACGCCGCGTCCTGGCGTGCCCAGGGCTGGTGGGAGCACCGGGTCATCACCGGTGCCCAGATGCGGCTGTACGACTGCTTCAACGAGTCGGACGCCATGGTCTCGGACATCTCCAGCGTGGTGTCGGACTTCATCGCGAGCGGCAAGCCGTACGCGGTCACGGACTCGGCGGAGCTGGGCGAGGACGAGTTCCGCCGGCAGAACACCGCGGTGCGCGCCGCGGTGATCCTGTCCAACTCGGCGGTCGAGCTGGACGCCCTGCTCGCCGCGGTGAAGGACCCCGGTGCGGACACCCTCGCCGAGGACCGGCGCGAGCTCAAGCGGTACCTCCTCGGTCCGGACGAGCCCACGTCGCTCGTGCAGTTCGACGCTGCCGTGAAGGCGCTCGCGGCCAAGTCGGAGGCGCGGAACGCCGGTGTGGCGAAGAGCCTGGGCGAGCCCGTCGGCGGCTGAGCGTCCGTCATCCGCATTACGTGATCGAATAAGGCCCGGCACACCTCGCAAAAGGTTGTGCCGGGCCTTTGTGATGAGCGTCACTATTTGAATGCAGGGCAGTAGACAACCAACGCAGCGGTCAACCTGTCTTCTGTTTGTGTGAACGAGACGCAAATTCCTGACGTAACCGTGGTCGTCGGTGCGTATGAGGCGATGCCCTACCTCATTCGCTGTCTCGAATCCGTGGAGGCGCAGACCATAGGCGCAGACCGGATCGAAATTGTCGCAGTCGACGACGGTTCCACCGACGGCACGGGTGAGTATCTGGAGGAGTTCGCAGCCCGGTCCAGGGTCCCGACCAGAGTGATCAGACAGAAGAACTCCGGCGGCCCCAGCGGGCCGCGCAATGTGGGCCTCGGCATGGCGCGCGGACGTTATGTGTTCTTCCTCGACGCGGACGACTACTTCGGCGACGAGGCCCTGGAGCGCATGGTGGCCATGGCCGACCGCGCGGGCACCGACGTGGTGCTGGGCAAGGTGGTCGGTGTGAACAGGGGCGCGCCGCAGTCGATGTGGGGAGCCACCAGGGCGCGCGTCGACGTCTACAACTCCAAGGTCATATACACGCTGAGCGCACAGAAGCTCTTTCGGCGGGATTTGCTGGAGCGTCTCTCCCTGAGATTCGACGAGAGTCTCAGGACCGGTGAGGACGCCCTCTTCACCATGGAGGCGTATCTGCGCGGTGCGGGAGTCTCCGTGATATCCAACTACGTCTGCTATTACCTGGTGGGTCGCGACGACGGGAAGCACGTCACGAAGAGCGGCACCTATGAATGGCGTTTCGAGTCGATGCGCGCCATGATGGCGCTCATTCACCGGATCGAGCCGGCGGGGCCGAAGCGTGACTTCCTCATGGTCCGGCCTTTCACGGTCGGTATGCTGCAACAGTTCGGGCCGGGCGTGCTGAAGGATTCCGAGAAAGTCCGGCGGCACAAGATGGAACTCGCGGCTCCGCTGATGGACGCCTACTGGGACGACGGAGTGGCCCGGTTGATCAAGGTGGGCGAGCGGCTGCGGCTCGCCTGCGTGGCACGGGGCCGCATGGACCTGCTGGTCGACGTACTGCGGTACCTGCGGGCGAAGAAGGTCCCGGATGTGGTCGCCTCGCGCTCCGGCGACAAGCTCTACCTCGCGTACCCGCACTTCCGTGACAGGTCGGCCGGTCTGGCCGACTCCACCTACGAGGTCACCGTGCCCGACTGGCACGACGGCAAGCGCATCGAGCGGCCGGAGGTCGCGGCCCGCCGGGCCTCCCTGTCCAGGCGTGTGGCGCGCAGGATGCGCCGGGACGTACGCCGCTGGAAGGCGCGGCTGAGCATGGGATAGCCGACACTCCCGCACCGTGCGGGTACCCACGCCGGGCCCGCACGAGTGATTCAGCGAAGAACAAACCGAGAAACTCAGTAAAATTCGTCCGGACGTCGCGCTCCCGCGACAGGACCGACATCTCACCTTGGGGACTGGTCACGTGAAGGCTCTCGTACTATCCGGAGGGGCCGGCACCCGCCTGCGTCCCATCACCCACACCTCGGCCAAGCAACTGGTGCCGGTGGCGAACAAGCCCGTGCTGTTCTACGGCCTGGAAGCCATCGCCGAAGCGGGCATCACGGAGGTCGGCATCATCGTGGGCGACACCGCCCCGGAGATCCGCGAGGCGGTCGGCGACGGTTCCCGGCTCGGTATCGAGGTCACGTACATCCCGCAGGACGAGCCGCTCGGCCTTGCCCACGCGGTGCTGATCGCCCGTGACTTCCTGGGGGACGACGACTTCGTCATGTACCTCGGTGACAACTTCATCGTCGGCGGGATCACGGGGCTGGTGGAGGAGTTCCGCACGGACAGGCCCGATGCGCAGATCCTGCTGACCCAGGTGCCGAACCCGACCTCCTTCGGGGTCGCGGAGCTCGACGCCGACGGCCGGGTCGCGGCCCTGGAGGAGAAGCCGAAGGAGCCCAAGAGCGATCTGGCGCTCGTCGGCGTCTACCTCTTCACCCCCGCGGTCCACGAGGCCGTCCGCTCGATCGAGCCCTCCTGGCGCGGCGAGCTGGAGATCACGCACGCCATCCAGTGGCTCATCGACCAGAAGCGCGACGTCCGCTCCACCACGATCCGCGGTTACTGGAAGGACACCGGCAACGTCACCGACATGCTGGAGGTCAACCGGACCGTCCTGGAGACCATCGAGCCGTCCCACGAGGAGGCCGAGGTCGACGAGGAGAGCGAGATCATCGGCCGGGTACGCATCGAGGCCGGGGCCAAGGTCAGCGGCAGCCGCATCGTCGGGCCGGCGATCATCGGCGCCCGGTCGGTGATCAGCGGCGCGTACGTCGGTCCGTTCACCTCGGTCTCCGAGGACTGCCGGATCGAGGACAGCGAGATCGAATACTCCATCGTCCTGCGGGGTGCCTCCATCGCCGGTGTCCGCCGCGTGGAGGCCTCGCTCATCGGCCGTGACGTCGAAGTGACCCCCGCGCCCCGTTCCCCGTCCGCCCACCGACTCGTGCTCGGCGACCACAGCAAGGTGCAGATCTCTTCATGACCACCAACATCCTGGTGACCGGCGGCGCCGGCTTCATCGGCTCGCACTACGTCCGTACGGTGCTCGGCCCCGAGGGCCCCGGCGACATCGCCGTCACCGTCCTCGACAAGCTCACCTACGCGGGCAACCCGGCCAACCTCGACGAGGTGCGCGACCACCCCGGCTTCAGGTTCGTGCAGGGAGACATCTGCGACCCCGAACTGGTCTCCAAGCTGATGGCCGAGCACGACCAGGTGGTGCACTTCGCCGCCGAGTCCCACGTGGACCGCTCCATCGACGGCGGCGCCGAGTTCGTCCGTACGAACGTCGTGGGCACCCACACCCTGATCCACGCCGCGCACCTGGCCGGCATCAGGACCTTCGTGCACATCTCCACCGACGAGGTCTACGGCTCCATCGACGAGGGCTCCTGGCCCGAGACCGATCCGCTCGCGCCCAACTCGCCCTACTCCGCGGCCAAGGCGTCCAGCGACCTGATCGCGCTGTCGTACCACCGCACCCATGGGCTCGACGTGCGGGTGACCCGCTGCTCCAACAACTACGGGCACCACCACTTCCCCGAGAAGGTCATCCCGCTCTTCGTCACCAACCTGCTGGACGGCAAGACGGTCCCGCTGTACGGCGACGGCGCCAACGTCCGTGACTGGCTGCACATCGACGACCACGTCCAAGGCATCGAGCTGGTCCGCACGAAGGGCCGAGCGGGCGAGGTGTACAACATCGGCGGCGGCACCGAGCTGTCCAACAAGGAGCTCACCGGCCTGCTGCTGGACGCCTGCGGCGCCGACTGGGACACCAGCGTCACCTACGTCGAGGACCGCAAGGGTCACGACCGCCGCTACTCGGTCGACTGCACCAAGATCCGCGATGAGCTCGGCTACGAGCCCCGCAAGGACTTCCGCACCGGCCTCGCCGAGACCGTGCAGTGGTACCGCGACAACCGCTCCTGGTGGGAGCCGCTGAAGGACCGGGCCGCGCTGTGAGCGCCGTCTGGCTCGTCACCGGAGCCGCCGGGATGCTGGGCCAGGACGTCCTGGCGCGGCTCGCCGGTGAGGACGTCACCACGGTCGCCGCGGACCGGGCAGCCATGGACATCGCGGACCCCGGTTCGGTGCGCGCCGGTTTCGAGAAGCACCGCCCCGCCGTCGTGGTGAACTGCGCCGCCTGGACCGCTGTCGACGACGCGGAGTCCCAGGAGGACGCCGCGCTGCGGGTCAACGGCACGGGCCCCGAGGTCCTCGCCGCGGCCTGCCGCGAACACGGGGCCGTCCTCCTCCAGGTCTCCACCGACTACGTCTTCGCCGGGGACGGCGAGAAGCCGTACGCCGAGGACGACTCCACCGGACCGCGCAGCGCCTACGGCCGCACCAAACTGGCCGGGGAACGGGCCGTGCTCGACACCCTTCCGGACACCGGTTACGTGGTCCGTACCGCCTGGCTGTACGGCGCGGGCGGAGGCAACTTCGTCCGTACGATGATCAAGCTGGAGGGTGTCAAGGACACCCTCGACGTGGTGGACGACCAGCGCGGACAGCCCACCTGGACCGTCGATCTGGCCGACCGGCTGGTCCGGCTCGGACAGGCCGCCCTCGCGGGCAGTGCCCCCGCGGGCGTCTACCACGGCACCAGCGGCGGCGAGACGACCTGGTTCGGTTTCACCCGGGAGATCTTCCGGCTGCTCGGCGCCGACCCGGAGCGCGTCCGCCCCACGAACAGCGAGGCCTTCGTGCGGCCGGCTCCCCGGCCCGCGTTCAGCGTGCTGGGACACGACCGCTGGGCGACGGCCGGGATCGAACCGATCCGGGACTGGCGGGCGGCGCTGGAAGAGGCATTTCCGGCACTCAGGGCTGCACAGCGATCATGATCGTCGAATGATCGTATTGAGGGTCGAATCCAATCGAATTCCAAAGAAGTGAACAGCGGAGGTTTATATACGGGGGGAACGCTTACATCACAGTGCGGTCATGGGGTAACTTCGCCGGGGACCAGACCAGTTGGTTTTCTCCGAAGGGCTGCTCCACGTGAACCGCCATGACTTTCTGCGTCATTTGCACCGTGTCTACCGTCCTCGCAACTATTTGGAGATCGGGGTCAACGACGGCAGGAGCCTGGCCCTCTCGCGAGTGCCCTCCGTCGCCGTCGACCCCGCCTTCAAAGTGGTGACGGACATCAGTTGCGACGTTCACCTGGTCAAGGCGACGAGCGACGACTTCTTCGCCCGCAAGGACCCGCTGCTGCACCTGCGCAACGGCCGCAACCCGTTCCGCGCCCTGGCCCGCCGCGATCCGCTCAATGTGCTCGGCGGCGACCCGAAGCTGGAGCTCGCCTTCATCGACGGCATGCACCTCTTCGAGTACGCCCTGCGCGACTTCATGAACGTCGAGAAGCACTCCCGCTGGTCGAGCGTGATCGTGCTGGACGACATGCTGCCGCGCGATGTCGACGAGGCGGCCCGCGACCGGCACACCAAGTACTGGACCGGTGACGTGTACAAGGTGGTGCAGGTGCTGCGCCGCTTCCGCCCCGATCTGGTCGTCGTCGAGGTGGACACGGCACCGACCGGAGTCGTCGCCGTGTTCGGCGCCAACCCGGAGAGCGACGTCCTGAAGAACGCGTACGACAAGATCATCGAGGAATACGTCGTTCCCGATCCGCAGGACGTTCCCGACGAGGTGCTGGTGCGCAAGAACGCCGTCCAGCCCGAGACGCTGCTCGGCGCCGACTTCTGGCCGGCCCTGGCACGCGCACGCAATCTGCGCCGTCCCCGTTCGGCGTTCGCACCGCTGCGTGGACGCATCGAGGCCGTGACGGGCTGACGGGCTGACGGGCCAAGGCAGCACGAAGCCCCGTGATCCGTACGGAACCACGGGGGCTTCGAGCTGCCCGGGGGCTCAGCCGCGGGCGCGCAGCTCTGCGTAGTAGGCCTGGCAGTCCTCGTAGGACGGCAGCAGGCCCTGCGCCTCGGCCTCGGCCAGCGAGGGGGCCGCGGCGTCCTTCTCGGACAGCAGCGGAGTGATCCCCTGCGGCCACTCGATGCCGAGTTCGGGGTCGAGCGGATCGATGCCGTGCTCGCGACCGGGGGCGTAGCCCTCGGAGCAGAGATAGACGACCGTCGCGTCGTCCGTCAGGGCCATGAAGGCGTGGCCGAGCCCTTCGGAGAGATAGACGGCGTGATGGTCCGCGTCGTCGAGGCGGACCGCCTCCCACTGCTTGTACGTGGGGGAGCCGACCCGGATGTCCACGATGACGTCGAGCACCGCGCCGCGTACGCACTTGACGTACTTCGCCTGGCTCGGCGGCACATCGGCGAAGTGGACACCGCGCAGTGTTCCCCGGCTGGAGACGGAGCAGTTGGCCTGCGCGAGCCGCAGCGTGTGTCCGGCCGCCTCGTCGAGCTCCGACGCCTTGAACCACTCGTGGAAGCTGCCGCGGCTGTCCGGGAAGACCTTGGGCTCGTGCACCCAGGCCCCTGCGATGGAGAGCTGCCGCATGCGATCACGTCCTTGTTCTGTTGCTCGTGGCCGAGGTTCTCGGCCGATGTCTGCTGATGGGTACCGGCGCGTGCCGGTGTCCGCCGAGGGGAAGCGTACGGCGGTACGCGGACGGTTCAGCCGGTGAACCGGGCAGCGAGGCGACGCGCCCGCTTGCGGCCCTTGGCCGGCAGCCTGCGCACGATCGGACCGCCGACGGCACGCAGTGCCCGGCGGAGCCTGGCCTTCCTGCGCTTGGTGGTGATCCCGAGCATGATCCCGGGTTCGACCGCGGGCAGCTCGGAGGCGACGCCGACCCGGCCGCCCCTGCCGACGGTGACGTCACAGAGGTGCAACGGGGGGTTCTTGTCGCCGTCCAGCCGCACCGAGAGCTTCCAGGTGCCGGGCCGGACGCCGGGCGCTCGGTCGGGCACGGTGAGATGGGCCCGGCCCTCGGTGGGACGCAGCACGGTGCGCAGCTGGTGCGAGGTCCCGTCCGCCCCGTCCGCCGGGCTCAGCACGAGCGTGGTCGTGGAGGGCTTGGTGGTGGGGGTCGTGAAGAGGTCCAGCCGGAGCTCGGTGCGGCCACCGGGGGTCCGCCGGAGCGGACGGCCTTCGAGGTGGTCGGCCAGCTTCTTGCTGCGCCGGGCGACATCGAGGGTGAGGTTGCCGTGCGGGTCGGTGAAGTACGGGATCACCGCGCGGGCCGGGGAGCCCAGCGAGGCCGGCACACAGGCCGCGTCCACCTCCGGCGCCCGGTCGGCTCCGAGCCGGGCCTTGCGGACCAGTCCGAGGCCGCGCAGCGGCACCCACACGTCCCAGAAGCCGCGCGATACGCGGCCGCGCCCGTTGACCGCCTCCGAGGAGATCTGGCCGCTGCCGTGCAGGACGACCTCGCAGACGTCGTCGCCGAGCTCCTCGACCCGGGCCGTGAAGGTCGCGGGGCAGGACCACTCCACGGCCGTTTCGCGGTTGCGCATCGCCAGTTCGGCGGAGAACCCGTCCATGTCGTCGGTGACGTCCAGGAGTTCGCCGTCCGGCAGCAGGCCCTCGGTGATGTCGGGGTGCAGGAAGTAGCGCCCGTCGCGGCGCAGCAGGGTCAGCGGGGCCTGGTCGTCGCCGTGGACCAGTCGGCCGCTGAGGGTGAGGGTGATCCTGCCGTTCGGCTGCCAGGCGAAGTCCTCCAGGCGGGCCGCAGCCTTGACGGACGCGGCGAAGCGGGAGATCCGGACGAGGCCCTGGCGGTCGTTGTCGCGCAGCAGCGTGGAGCGCAGCCGGAGCACCGGGCCGAGCCCGTTGTGCACACCGTCGTCCATGAAGTCCGCGGCCAGGCCCTGGACGGCGTCGCACATCTCGTCGAGGTAGTCCGGCTCGTACTTGAGGACCGCGGGCTCGCTGAGGCGGCCGAGCATCTCGACGCGGTAGAAGCGGCGCAGCAGCCTGTCCCGGAACTCACCGGGCTCGGTGTTGTCCACGACGACGTCGAGGACCTCACGGAGGTTGCCGTAGTAGCCGGACGGGACGATCTTCGCGGAGCCGGCGTTCTGGCCGTCGTCCCGCCGGGAGTAGTAGTAGCAGGTGTAGCTGCCGAGGATCGAGACGACCTTGGCGGGGAAGTACGCCTGCATCATGTAGAGCTGGTCCTCGAGCCGGCGCTTGCCCTCGGGGTAGGCGATGCCGTTCTCGCGGAGGAACTCCGTACGGAACATCTTGTGCGGGGTGAGGCTGTCGTACAGGGGCGCGTCGTGCAGGGTGCACTTCTCGCGGTCCTTCTTGAAGACGCCGTGCGGCACGCCGCGGAAGTTGCTGGCCACCTTGCCGATGACGATGTCCGACCCGTTGCGGTGGCCCATGTCGTACAGACGCTGCAGGGCGCCGGAGGCGAGGTAGTCGTCCTGGTCGACGAACTGGACGTACTCACCCTTCGCCTCGGCCACACCGATGTTGCGGGGCTTTCCGGGCCAGCCGGAATTCGGGATGGTGATGACACGGAAATGCGGGTGCTCCACGGCCAGCTTCTCAAGCCGTTCACGAGTGTCGTCCGTCGAGCCATCGTTGACGAAGAGAACTTCGAAATCCCCTGCAGGGAGGGTCTGCTTCAGAAGCGAGTCGATGCAGGGGTCGATGTACTTGCCCGGGTTGTATACAGGAATGACGACACTTACTTTGACTGGCATCGCTGCTGTCCCATGTCTGGTAGAGGTTCCTCTGGCTGGCGGCGGGTGTGGGGCCTGTCCTGCTGAGAATGGGCAGAGGAAGTCGCCCGCCGTGCACCCTATCGGCTATTAGATGACCGGGACGCCCGGATGGTTGCCCGGTCGCGCGCACAGTGATTCTCCCGACAGTGTGCGGATGCCGTCCAAGGCTCTGAAGATTTATTCGATATTTACATTCGCTCGCCGAATGGAAGGGGCGGGCGCGCGGATCCGGAAGCACTACTTTCGGAATATGTGATTCCGGTAGCTTGGTTGCGCTACCGGGATCCGGTGGTCGGGGAGGCTCGGACCCCAGAGCTCGGGCCCGGAGGCTCGGCTGCCGGGGCCCGGGTCCGCAGGTGCGGGCTTCGTGGCTCCGGTCCGGTGGCGCGGGTTCCAGGGCTCGTTTCCGCAGGCCTCGGTCCAGAGGGCGAAACGCATGGGCGCCCCTTCCGTCGCTCGCGTAGATTGCGAGGGCTGGGCGAGGCCGAATCATTGGGGATGTACGTGTCAGGGGCAAGGCAGGGCGTCACAGAGGCCCGCAGGATCGTGGTCAAGGTCGGATCCTCATCCCTCACCACCGCGTCGGGCGGCCTCGACGCGGACCGCGTCGACGCGCTCGTGGACGTACTGGCCAAGGTGCGCAGCGGTGGGGAGCGCGAGATCGTGCTCGTCTCCAGCGGCGCCATCGCGGCCGGACTCGCCCCGCTCGGCCTGCACCGCCGGCCCAAGGACCTGGCCAGACAGCAGGCCGCGGCCAGCGTCGGCCAGGGACTGCTCGTCGCCCGCTACACCGCCTCCTTCGCGCGTTACGGCGTACGCGTCGGCCAGGTGCTGCTCACCAGCAACGACACCAGCCGCCGCGCCCACTACCGCAACGCCTACCGCACCCTCGACCAGCTGCTGGACATGGGTGCGCTGCCGATCGTCAACGAGAACGACACCGTTGCCACGGACGAGATCCGATTCGGCGACAACGACCGGCTCGCCGCACTGGTCGCCCATCTCGTCCGCGCCGACCTGCTGGTCCTCCTCTCGGACGTGGACGGCCTGTACGACGGCGACCCCAGTAGGCCGGGCACGTCGCGGGTCGCCGAGGTGGCCGGCCCCGAGGACCTCGCGGGCGTCACCATCGGCAGCGCCGGGAAGGCGGGCATCGGCACGGGCGGCATGGTGACCAAGGTCGAGGCTGCCCGGATCGCCACGGCCGCCGGAGTCCCGGTCGTCCTCACCTCGTCGAGCCGGGCCGCCGACGCCCTGGCCGGCCGCGACACCGGTACGTACTTCCACCGCACCGGACGCCGCTCCGCGGACCGGCTGCTCTGGCTCGCCCACGCCTCCACCCCGCAGGGCTCGCTGACCCTGGACGACGGGGCCGTCCAGGCGGTCGTCGAGCGGCACAGCTCGCTGCTGCCCGCCGGAATCGCGGCCGTCGAGGGCGAGTTCACCGCGGGTGACCCGGTGGAACTGCGCGACCTCGAAGGCCGCCCCGTGGCCCGCGGACTGGTCAACTTCGACGCCAAGGAGATCCCGCAGCTGCTCGGCCGCTCCACCCGCGATCTGGCGCGGGAACTGGGTCCGGCATATGAGCGCGAGGTCGTACACAGGGACGATCTCGTCCTCCTGCACCCCTGACAGACCCCCTGAAACGGCTGAAAGTCCAGCCTCAGGACGGAGACCTTCACCAAAACCGTCCCATTCTCGGCCGCGGGCTGGTCAACTTTGTAACGGGGACACAGCGGGGTACAGCACAGTGAACGCATTCACAGGAGGCCGCCGGTGAGACGAGCGCGCCCGGGGGCGCCACCCCGAGGAACGGGTGGCCGGGCCCTGACCAGCGTCGGAGCAGGTGCCGGCTTCGACGGGAGCCGGTCCATGGACCGCAGGGACGACCGGACCACCGGACCGGAGCCGACGACGGCGGGGGAGGAACGCACCCCGTCGAGACTCTGGCACATCACGCTCAGTGTCTCGGGCGCCGCGATCCCGCTGAAGGAGGTCAGACGCGGTCTCGAACAACTCGCGCACGACCACCCCTTCCTGCTGACCAGCCGGTACGCCGACGACCGTGCGGAGATCCGCTACTGGGAGGAGGCGCGCGATCTGCACGACGCGGCGGCCGTCGCGCTGCGGCTGTGGGGAGAGCACCGATCCACCGCCGGGCTTCCGCCCTGGGAGATCGTCGGCCTGGAGGTCATCGACCGCGAGACGTACCACCAACGCGTCGCCGAGGGATACGGGCCGCCCCCGGCGACCCCGGTCGGCGTCCACCCGTACTGAGCGCGGAGACGCCCTGGGAGACAGTTCCGGACAGTTGTCTCGCATCACGGGATACGTGACGGATGCCCGCAGTGTGCGCACTACTCTGCGGGCATGACCACGCTCTCGCCGTACGACAACATGTCCCCGGTCGCTCAGGCCGCCTACCGCGCACGCTCCGCCGCCGCCGACCTCGCGCCGCTGCCGCGCGCGGCGAAGGACGACGCGCTGCTGGCGATCGCGGACGCGCTGGAGGTGCGGACGGGCGAGATCGTCGCGGCCAACGCCGAGGACGTCGCCCGCGCCCGCGAGGCCGGGACCAGCGAGTCGATCGTCGACCGGCTCACCCTCACCCCGGAGCGGATCCGGGCCATCGCCGCCGACGTGCGGGACGTGGCGGCGCTGCCCGACCCGGTCGGCGAGATCGTCCGCGGCTCGACCCTGCCCAACGGCATCGACCTGCGGCAGGTCCGGGTGCCGCTCGGCGTCGTGGGGATCATCTACGAGGCCCGGCCCAATGTGACGGTCGACGCCGCGGCCCTCTGCCTGAAGTCGGGCAACGCCGTCCTGCTGCGCGGCTCGTCCTCGGCGTACGCCTCCAACGTCGCACTGGTCCGGGTGTTGCGCGACGCGGTCGGGGGATCCGGTCTCCCCGCCGACGCGGTGCAGCTGGTGCCGGGCGAGAGCCGCGATTCGGTACGGGAACTGATGCGGGCCCGTGGCCTCGTCGACGTCCTCATCCCGCGCGGCGGCGCCTCGCTGATCCGCACGGTGGTCGAGGAATCAACCGTTCCGGTCATCGAGACGGGCACCGGCAACTGCCATGTCTACGTGGACGCGCAGACCGATCTCGACATGGCCGTCGACATTCTGATCAATTCCAAGGCGCAGCGCCCGAGCGTCTGCAACGCGGCCGAGACGCTCCTGGTCCACAAGGACGTCGCCGCGCAGTTCCTGCCCCGCGCCCTGGACGCGCTGGCCGAGGCCGGGGTGACCGTGCACGGCGACGAGCGGGTGCTCGAACACGCCGAGGGGTGCAAGGCCACCGTGGTGGCGGCCACGCCGGAGGACTGGGAGACCGAGTACCTCTCGTACGACATCGCGGCGGCCGTCGTCGAGTCGCTGGACGCGGCCGTCGCGCACATCCGGCTCTGGTCCTCCGGGCACACCGAGGCGATCGTGACCACCTCCCAGGCCGCGGCCCGCCGCTTCACCCAGTTGGTGGACTCCACGACGGTGGCCGTGAACGCCTCCACCCGCTTCACCGACGGCGGTCAGTTCGGCTTCGGCGCCGAGATCGGTATCTCCACACAGAAGCTGCACGCCAGGGGTCCGATGGGGCTGCCGGAGCTGACCTCGACGAAGTACATCGTCACGGGCGACGGCCACGTGCGGTGACGGTCCGGGAGCGGTGAATGTTGCGGGCTCCCTGCCCAGAACGACCCGGCGAGGCTAGTCTGGAGCCGTGCCGGACGACGTGGGGGGCAGGCCGTTCCCGGACGGCTGGGAGCCCGACGACGACCGCGGGGGCGCGGACGAGGACTTCGCCTCCGTGGTGTTCGACGAGGACTTCGTACGGGCCGCCGAGTTCCATGAACCCACCGCGGTGGAGCGGCTGCTGGCGGCCGCGCAGGCGCGTGCCGAGGCCGAGGCGTCCCGTGCGCGGGCGGGCGGCGGCCCGCTGGACGACGAACTCCACGACGAGGCATACGGGCCGGGCGGCCTGTACGGCCGCGGGAGCGCCTACGACGACCCCCTGGACCCTGACGACGACGCGTACGGCAGCGGCCCCTACGGGCGCCACGGCGGTGCCCTGCGCCCCTACCGGGGCGCGGCGCGCTGGCACCGGCCGGTGGCCTGGCTGCTCGCCGTTCTGATGGGTATCGGAATGGTCGCGCTGGCCTTCAGTGCCGTTTACCGCAACACCTCGGGCAGCAGCCGTCAGGACCCCGCCCCGCCGCCCGCCACCACGGGTGTGGACAGCGCCCCGGGGCCCGTCCCCAGCGCCATCCCGTCGACCTCGGTCGGACAGCTCCGACCCACGGTCTCGGCGGTCCCCCGCACGGGCTGAGGACGCGGGTCCCGTCGGCTGAGGTTCCGTCCGAGGCGGCGTCCCCCGCGGCGGCGACCCGGCGCACGCCGCGTCTCCCGTGCGCCCGTCGCGCCCGCGTTCCCGGCGTCCCGCGACGGCCCCCGGGGCCCGCGACCGTTCGGAGGCTGCCCGGAGACCGTCCGCAGGGCGGTTCCCCGGGCTCCGGGGCAACTCTCGGACGGTTCTCTTGCCGCCCGGCGTTTACCCAGGTCCCAATCGACCTACCCTGAAGGTGTGACCCCTCTCTCCGAGGGGGCTTCTCACTCGTCCGTATGCGTAGTCGTACGACGTCATGCGAGTTCATGGCGGGCGGGCCCTGTCCGAAGCCATCCGGCCGAAGCAGAGCGAAGCGTTTCGGCCCCGGTCGGTGACGTGGAGTCGGGAGAAGTCATGGCAGACCGCGGAGAACCACCAGAAGGTCCGCCCGAGAACGCGCCGGGCGGCGGTGAGGACGAGTACAGGTCACTCGTCTTCGACGAGTCGTTCGTGCGTGCTGCCCGCCTGAAGGAGTTCTCCGCCGAGGAGCGTATGGAGGACCATGCCCCCGCCGTACGCAGTCTTCCGCTCCGGAGCCTGCGAGCGGGCTCCAGGGCCGTCATCGCCCTGGTGCTCCTCATCGCTCTGGCCTTCGGGACGGCCGTGTACATGGGCTTCCGCAACCCCTACACCGCGCCCGTCGGCCGAAGAGCCGAGCCGCTGAGGTCGACCGTCGTGCCCCTGGCCCCCCGGGACGCCGTACCCGGTGGAACCGCCGCCGGCCTCCTCGCGCGGAGCCCCGCCGCGCAGTTCGCCCATGGTGCCGCAGGCATCAATCTGCCGGCGGTCCGGGGGACGGACCACTTCTCGGACAGTGAGGTGGCGGCGGCCCTGACCACGGTCAAGGACTACCTGGTGGCGTCCTCGCTCGATCCCGACGTCCTCACGGGACACGCCGTGCGACCGGTGGAGCAGCTGCTCGACCCGGACCAGATGGCCCAGTTCAACCGCAGCATGAGCCGCCCCGACGACGACGGACAGCACGCCGCGACCGGCTGGCTGGTCCGGTTCGACCCGGCGAAAGTGGCGCTGGCCGGTCCGGACATACGGGTCCGGGGCACCCTGAGCTACACGGAGACGGGGTCGGACACCCTGGAGGTGGTGTCCGACCACACCTTCACCTACACGCTCCGCCCGGCCACCCCGGGGCCCCAACGCGCGGGCGGTGCCTCGCTCTTCACCGTACGGCGCGAGCTGCACTTCCGCTTCGAGCGGGAAGACCTGCGGCTGCACCGGCTGGAGCTGCGCACCAGCTATGTACAGGCCGGACCGCAGGCGTGCCCGACGGACACCACCGGTGCGTTGCGCCCGCTGCTCGCCGGGCAGCGGGCCCTCTCCCACGGCCCCGCGGGCACCGACCTGTATGCGACGGGCCGGCCCACAGCAGCTGTCTGCGGGACGCTGGCGGTCAGCTCTCCGCAGACCCCGGCTCGGGCTGATCAGGGTTCGGGGGCTCCTCCGGCCGAGCCGAGCCGCCCGTAGCGCCACCCTTGCCGGTGGCACCGCCGCCCTGACCGGTGAATTTGTCGCGGAGCTTGCCGCCGAGGTCCCCGGCGCCGCCCGCTATGTCACCGACCAGCTTCATCAGCGGATCCTTGCTGGTCCGCACCGAGTCCGCGTAGTGGGCCGCGGACTGGCGGAAGGAGTCCGTCACCGAGGTGTCCTTGTCCTCGTCGCGCCGCGGGTAGTGACCGTCCATGATCCGCTGGTGGTCGCGGCTCTCGGACCACTTCTTCAGCTCGGCGGCGCGCACCGTGGTGAAGGGGTGCGAGCGGGGCAGCAGATTGAGGATCTTGAGCACGGAGTCGCGCAGATCGCCGCCCTTCTCGTACTCGTCGGCCTGGGCGAGGAAAGCGTCCACATTCATCTCGTGCAGATGATTGCCGCCCGCGATCTTCATCAGACCGCGCATCGACGCCTGCAGATCCTGGCCGACGAGCAGCCCCGCCCGGTCGGCCGACAGCTCCGACTTGCGGAACCACTCGCGCAGTGCCGTCACGATCGCCATGATCGCGACATTGCCGAGCGGGATCCAGGCGACCTTCAGCGCGATACTGGTGAGGAACAGCAGGATCGTGCGGTACACGGCGTGGCCGGAGAGGGCGTGCCCCACCTCGTGGCCGATGACGGCCCGCATCTCCTCCTCGTCGAGCAGCTCCACCAGCCCCGTCGTCACCACGATGATCGGTTCGTCGAGACCGATGCACATGGCATTGGGCTGCGGGTCCTGGTTGACATACATCGGCGGGACCTTCTCCAGGTCCAGGATGTAACAGGCGTCTCGCAACATGTCGTTGAGATGGACGAACTGCGCGTCGCTCACACGGACGGAGTCGGAGAGGAAGAGCAGTCGCAGGCTGCGCTCCGGCAGCAGGCCACTCAATGTTTTGAACACGGTGTCGAAACCGCTCAGCTTGCGCAGGGCCACCAGGGCCGAGCGATCCGCCGGGTGTTCATAGGCCCGGGACGAGATTCCGGCGAATCGCCTGCGCTGGCGGCTCGGCACGCCCTCGTTGCTCTCGTGGCTGCGTTCGGTCATGAATTGGGCCCCCTGTTCGTACGAGACGTCGCTCGCCCCCCTGACAAATCCCAGCGTAGGTGCTGGGGCTACGGTGTGCGGGGGGCTGTGGATAACTGAGGAGACGCCCGACATGCCGCACACCGTTGCTCTGCTCGCCGCCGCATCCGGGGACCAGGGGCCCGGCAACACGCTCCGTATCGTGCTGCTCGCCTCGCTCGTCGGAGCCGGCCTGCTCGCCTGGTTCCTGCTCCGCGGATACCGCAACGACGACCACAACGACTGAGTCGGCGTGAGCGTGCCCGGGGCGCCCGCATACGATGTGCGCGACGTCTCCCTTCCGACTCCCGATCGATAGGTCCTGCCGAAGATGAGCCTCACGAGCACCGCGCACCAGCTGGTCACTCTCGCCGCCGAGGGCGGCGAGCACGGTGGCAACCACGAAAGCCTCAGCCCGTACGTCACCGGGGGCGGTGCGTTCGTCGTGCTGGTGCTCCTGCTGTGGATCACCACCCGCTTCAACCGCGACCGCTGAGGCAAAGGCGTACAGCTGTGCCAGTAGGCTCTGCACGCATGGGAGAGCAGGAAATGCCTACCGGCCGGGGAAAGCGCCGAATCGGCGTGATGGGCGGGACGTTCGACCCGATTCATCATGGACACTTGGTGGCGGCCAGCGAAGTGGCCGCCCAGTTCCACCTCGACGAGGTGATCTTCGTTCCGACCGGGCAGCCGTGGCAGAAGAGCCACAAGCACGTCTCCCCGGCCGAGGACCGCTATCTGATGACGGTCATCGCGACGGCGTCCAACCCGCAGTTCTCGGTCAGCCGGAGCGACATCGACCGCAGCGGGCCGACGTACACGATCGATACCCTGCGGGACCTGCGCGCGATCCACGGCGACGCGGACCTCTTCTTCATCACCGGCGCCGACGCGCTCTCCCAGATCCTCACCTGGCGGGACGCCGACGAGCTGTTCTCGCTCTCCCACTTCATCGGTGTGACCCGACCGGGGCATGTGCTCGCGGACCCCGGGCTGCCGGCGGGCGGGGTCTCGCTCGTGGAGGTTCCCGCGCTCGCGATCTCGTCCACGGACTGCCGTGAGAGGGTCGCGCAGGGGGATCCGGTCTGGTACTTGGTGCCGGACGGTGTGGTCCGCTACATCGACAAGCGCCAGCTGTACCGCGGCGACTGAGCCACGCAGAGGGGCACCGGTGAACGACCGACAGAACCCGTACGACCCGTACTACCAGCAGCCGCAGATCATCGGCTACGACGAGTACGGGCAGCCGGTGTACCAGCAGCCCGGACAGCAGGCGTACGACCCGTATGCGCCTCAGCCGCCGCAGCAGCAGTCACATCAGGCCGATCAGGGGTACGGATACGACCCGTACGCGCAGCCTCAGCAGCCGCACCCCGGGCAGCCGCAGCAGCAGTACGACCCGTACGGCTCCCAGCAGCCCCAGCAGCCCCAGCAGCCCCAGCAACCGCAACAGCCCCAGCAGCCCCAGCAACCGCAACAGCCGCAGCAGCAGGCATACGGCGGTTACGACGGCTACGGCTACGACACGGGCAGGCAACCCGCCGCGGTCGACACCACCCAGCAGTGGAACATCCCGCAGCAGACCGCCGCGCAGCAGGCCCCGCCCGCACCGGCACCGGTCACGCCGGAGCCCCGGCCGGAGCCCGACGCCGAGACCGAGCCGGAACCGGCCGTTCCAGGACAGCGCCGTGCCGACTACCGCACCGAACAGTTCTCCTTCATCGAAGAGCCCGACGAGGACTCCGAAGACGTCATCGACTGGCTGAAGTTCACCGAGAGCCGCAGTGAGCGGCGCGAGGAGGCACGGCGTCGCGGCCGCAACCGCATGGTCGCGCTGATAGTCGTGGTGGCCCTGATGGTGGTCGGCGGTGTCGGCTACCTCTGGTCCGCCGGAATGCTGCCGGGCCTCTCCGGCTCGGAGAAGGACAACACGGCCTCGACGGGCCCGCAGAAGCGGGACGTCATCGTGGTCCATCTGCACGACACCAAGAAGGGCGGCACCTCCACGGCGCTGCTCGTCGACAATGTGACGACCAAACAGGGGACCACCGTCCTGCTCCCCAACTCGCTCGTGGTCTCCGACGACGAAGGCGTCACGACCACCCTCGGCAAGTCCGTCGAGGACGATGGCGCCACCGGCACCCGCGGCTCCATCGACACCCTGCTCGGCACCAGGATCAGCGGCACGTGGCGGCTCGACACCCCCTATCTGGAGACCCTCGTCGATCTGGTCGGCAACATCGAGATCGACACCGACACCGAGGTGCCCGACACGAAGAAGGGTGCTTCCCCCCTGGTGAAGAAGGGCGAGGCACAGACCCTGAGCGGCCAGATGGCCGTCGCGTACGCCACCTACCGAGGGCCGGGCGAGGCCGAGACGAAGCAGCTCACACGGTTCGGGGAGGTCATGCGCGGCGTTCTGCGGAAGATCTCGGACGACCCGAAGGCCGCCACGGTCACCGTGCAGACGCTGGCGCAGATCCTCGACCCGTCCCTCCCGGAGAAGGATCTCGGTGCCTCGCTGGCGAAGCTCGCGCAGCGCGCCAAGATCGGCGACTACAAGACGGCACTCCTGCCGGTGCAGGCCGACGGCACGCTCACCGACGCGGCCACCGAGAGCGTCGTCAAGGACATCCTCGGCGGCACGGTGAAGGCCCCGGACGCCGACGCGGCGGTGCGGGTCGCAGTCAAGAACGCCACCGGCGACAAGGACGGCATGGAGTCCGCCCGGATCAAGCTGGTCAATGGCGGCTATTCCTTCGTCGGCGGCGGAACGGCCGAGACCGTGGCACTGTCCGAGGTCGTCTACAAGACCGCGGCGGACAAGGACAAGGCGACTCAGGCCGCGAAGACCCTGGGCCTGCCGACGAGCGCGGTCAAGCAGGGCAAGCCCGCCGCGAACGCCGATGTGTCCGTCGTGATCGGCCAGGACTACGTCATCAAATGACCGGGTCCGCACTGCGCGGATGACGTCGATTCGATCGTCGAACGTTCGCTGCGTGGGCTGTCGGCGGTCCGTGAGACCCTAGGGGTTGATCTGACCGCCGACGAAAGCCTGCTTGTGACCGCCACGGACCGCTCCATCGAGCTCATCAACGCCGCCGCCCAGGCGGCCGCCGACCGGCTCGCGCACGACATCATCGCGTACGACGTCAGCGACGTGCTGTCGATCACGGACGCCTTCCTGCTGGCCTCGGCCCCCAGTGACCGCCAGGTCAAGTCGATCGTCGACGAGATCGAGGAACGGCTCCAGAAGGAGCTCGGTGCCAAGCCGGTACGCCGTGAGGGCGACCGCGACGCGCGCTGGATCCTCCTCGACTACGTCGACATCGTCATCCACGTCCAGCACAGCGAGGAGCGGGTCTTCTACGCGCTGGAGCGCCTCTGGAAGGACTGCCCCGAGATCGCGCTCCCCGAGGACGCCGTCAAGACCCGCGGCAAGGCCGAGGAGCACGCCAGGCTCACCGGCAGCACGGAAGGTGAGCAGAGCTGAACGGCACCGGGAGCGGCAGGGGCCGCAGGATCGTCCTCTGGCGGCACGGCCAGACGGCATGGAATCTGGAGCGCCGGTTCCAGGGCTCCACGGACATCGCGCTCACCGAGACCGGTGTCGGACAGGCTCAGCGGGCCGCCCGGCTGCTCGCCTCGCTGAAGCCGGACGCGATCGTCGCCTCCGATCTTCAGCGGGCGACGGCCACGGCCGCCGAGCTCGCCGCGATCACCGGCCTCGAAGTCGCGCACGACGCGGGACTGCGCGAAACCTACGCGGGCGCCTGGCAGGGCCTCACGCACGAGGAGATCGTCGGGCAGTACGGCGAGCAGTACGCCGCCTGGAAGCGCGGCGAGCCCGTGCGCCGCGGCGGCGGTGAGCTGGAGACCGAGGTCGCCGACCGGGCCGCCCCGGTCGTGCTCGGACACGCCGACAAACTGCCCGACAGCGGCACGCTCGTCGTGGTGAGCCACGGCGGCACCATCCGCACCACCATCGGTCGGCTGCTGGGCCTGGAGTCGCACCACTGGGAAGGACTCGGCGGGCTCTCCAACTGTTGTTGGTCGGTGCTGGGCGAGGGGGCGCGCGGCTGGCGTCTGTTGGAGCACAACGCCGGCACTCTGCCCGAGCCGGTGCTCGGCGACGACACCTGACCAAGAGCTGACCCGTGATCCCTGGGCCCTTGGCCAGGGTCTTTCGTTTGGATCACGCCGGGCTCGGAGTGCCGGCGGCGTGGCGGGGGAGAGCCGGGGCCTGTCATTTCGGTGGTCGGGGCGGTGCTCGGAGTGCACCTCCGGGCGGCATCGGCCGGATTTCACTTTCTGGCTGGTCACAGGCTAAAGTTCTTCTTGTTCGCAGCGCGGAAACGCAGAGAAACACAGCGAACAGCGGGGCTATAGCTCAGTTGGTAGAGCGCCTGCATGGCATGCAGGAGGTCAGGAGTTCAATTCTCCTTAGCTCCACAATCAAGATCCCGTCCCCATCAGGGGGCGGGATCTTCGTTTCCCCTGACCCCCTCCCATCGCCCTTCCCGGTGCCACCGCGCCGTCATCTGCTGTCGGCTCTCCTCGTCGGCCGGGGCGCGGACCACGATCCGGCACTCCGGCAGCCCGTTGACGGTCAGTGGCATCGAAGTCGTCGGGCAGCCCGTCGACGGTCGGTGGCACCGAGGCCATCCCCTCCGGCGGTCGCCGCTCGGCGACTCGTCGCGGCCGGCCGCACCAGGTCCCACCCCCATGGGCGTGTTGACGGATGCGCCTTCTGAAGAGGCTGCCGACGTGGGCGGTGTCCGGGTGACCGTCACTCGGACAGCCAGGCTGATCGGTGCCGCGGCGTTCGGCTCGCTCCCTCTCAACCGCCTTGATACGTCCAGGAGACAGAGGCCGGGCATGCGCGGTGGGGACGGGCTCCCGCGCTGTCGGGGGCCGCGACGACAGGCGCGTGCGCGGGTCTCGTGCGGCGTCGGTGACGAGCCCGGCATCCGGTGGGCTGACCCCCTTGCGGGGTCATGGCAGAATCGGACCGCCGGAGGGGGCGACGGACCGAACGGGAGGGAGCGCGCGATGCCTGCGAGCCGCCACGAGGTCCCGGACCTGCTCCTTGTCCTCCAACGCCGCGCCCGTACCGGCCGTCCTGCCGTTGGCCCGTGCCGTGCGGCCCGCGTGCCCGGCGGGAACGGCGGAGCCCTCTGCGTGTGCACCGCCCGCGGCCAAAGCCGGAGCTGACTCATGGGTGCACACAGGCGGAAATGCGACTGGTGCGGCAGCGGTACGCCCATCGTCAGGGACATGGATCCGATCAATCCGGACTACCAGTACTGGTGCGAGGAGTGCGCGCGGGCGCTGATCATAAAGGGCGACCCGATCGAGACCTACCGCGAGCTGGAGGGGGAGCCGATCTACGGACGGCTGTTGGAGGAGCACTGCACCCTCAAGCGCTTCTACTCCTTCGCCACTGCCTGAGACCCTGCCTCAACGCATGGCCGAGGTGTTGTAAATCGGTCAAATAGGGCCAGGTGGGAATCGATTTGGTGGAGTGGCGGGGTCACCGGTAATGTTCTCGATGTCGCCAAGGGGAACCGGGCGGCACACGGCAAGGGGCTATAGCTCAGTTGGTAGAGCGCCTGCATGGCATGCAGGAGGTCAGGAGTTCAATTCTCCTTAGCTCCACAGTGAACAGACAAGAAGCGAGTCATCCTCCCAGGGTGACCCGCTTCTTGTGTATGCGCGTCAATTGCGCCCGCTGCCGCGAGCCTTCGACTCGGCGTGCACCGCGCGTCCGGGGCCGTGATCGCGCCGCCCGTGCTCGGAAGGCCTTGCGCGGCGTACCGGTCCGGCGGTGACCAGCATCGGCGGGCCCGTCCGGCGGGCCGAATCCGATCAGCTCCGCCGTCCGTCCCGCGCTCGGCGGGCCGAGGTTGCGCGTGTGCGGATCCGGTCGCGGCGCGGCCGTGCCCGGACCGGCTCCGGGTCCGTGCGGTACCCTGGCGCCATGCGTGCCGTACGCCTTCTGCTTAGCGAGCCGCGCTGATCAGTCCCGACCGGTGAGAATGCCTGGTCGGAATCGGCGCGGCGTCCCCTCCTGTGCGAGGGGATTTTTCGTTTCCGTAGACGCGTGTCCGTAGACGTGGGCGCCGGCAGATGACGATCGATGGAGCTTTGAGGATCATGAGCGAGACGAATTCCGCAGCCGAGACGGCTGCGCCGCACCGCTACACGGCGGCGATGGCCGCCGACATCGAGGCACGCTGGCAGGACTTCTGGGACGCCGAGGGCACGTACGAGGCGCCGAATCCGACCGGTGACCTGGCGGACGATCCGGAACTGGCCGCCAAGCCGAAGAAGTTCATCATGGACATGTTCCCGTACCCCTCGGGTGCGGGCCTGCACGTCGGTCACCCCCTGGGCTACATCGCCACCGACGTCTTCGCCCGTCACCAGCGGATGACCGGGCACAACGTGCTGCACACCCTGGGCTTCGACGCGTTCGGCCTGCCCGCGGAGCAGTACGCCGTGCAGACCGGCACGCACCCGCGGGTCTCCACCGAGGCCAACATCGAGAACATGACCGCTCAGCTGCGCCGGCTGGGCCTGGGTCACGACAAGCGCCGCTCGTTCGCCACGATCGAGTCGGAGTACTACAAGTGGACCCAGTGGATCTTCCTGCAGATCTTCAACTCCTGGTACGACACCGAGGCCGACCGGGCCCGTCCGATCGACGAGCTGGTCGCGCAGTTCGAGAGCGGTTCGCGTGCCACCCCGGACGGCCGTGACTGGAGCGCGCTGAGCGCCGCCGAGCGCGCGGACGTCCTGGGCGGGTACCGCCTGGCGTACGCCTCCGACGCGCCCGTCAACTGGTCGCCGGGTCTGGGCACCGTCCTGGCCAATGAGGAGGTGACGGCCGACGGACGCTCCGAGCGCGGCAACTTCCCCGTCTTCAAGGCCAAGCTGCGCCAGTGGAACATGCGCATCACCGCCTACGCCGACCGGCTGCTGAACGACCTGGACGGGCTGGACTGGCCCGAGGCCATCAAGCTGCAGCAGCGCAACTGGATCGGGCGTTCCGAGGGGGCGCGCGTCGACTTCCCGGTCGACGGCGCGGGCGCCATCACCGTCTTCACCACCCGCCAGGACACCCTGTTCGGTGCCACCTACATGGTGCTGGCGCCCGAGCACGAGCTGGTCGAGCGGATCATTCCGGCCGCCTGGCCCGAGGGCACCCACCCGGTGTGGACCGGCGGACACGCGTCCCCGGCCGAGGCAGTCACCGCGTACCGCAAGCTGGCCGCCGCCAAGTCCGACGTGGAGCGGCAGGCCGAGGCCAAGGACAAGACCGGTGTCTTCACCGGTGCGTACGCGACCAACCCGGTCAGCGGCGAGAAGGTGCCCGTATTCATCGCGGACTACGTCCTGATGGGCTATGGCACCGGCGCGATCATGGCCGTACCGGCACACGACGCGCGGGACTTCGCCTTCGCGCGCGCCTTCGAGCTGCCGATGCGCTGTGTCGTCGAGCCGTCGGACGACCGTGGCACGGACCCCTCGACCTGGGACGACGCCTTCGCCTCGTACGAAGCGAAGCTGGTCAACTCCGCCAATGACGAGATCTCGCTGGACGGTCTGGGGGTCGTCGACGCCAAGGCGAGGATCACCGAGTGGCTGAAGACGCACGGTGTCGGCGAGGGCACCGTCAACTTCCGGCTGCGCGACTGGCTGTTCAGCCGTCAGCGCTACTGGGGAGAGCCCTTCCCGATCGTCTACGACGAGGACGGCATCGCGCACCCGCTGCCCGAGTCGATGCTGCCCCTGGAACTGCCGGAGGTCGACGACTACTCGCCGCGCACCTTCGATCCCGAGGACGCCGACACCCAGCCCGAGACCCCGCTGTCCCGGAACGCCGACTGGGTCGACGTCACCCTGGACCTGGGCGACGGCAACGGTCCCAGGAAGTACCGCCGCGAGACCAACACCATGCCCAACTGGGCCGGTTCCTGCTGGTACGAGCTGCGCTACCTGGACCCGAACAACGACCGCAAGCTGGTCGACCCGGAGATCGAGCAGTACTGGATGGGCCCGCGCGAGGGGCAGCCGACCGGCGGCGTCGACCTGTACGTCGGCGGCGCCGAGCACGCCGTGCTGCACCTGCTGTACGCCCGTTTCTGGTCCAAGGTGCTGCACGACCTGGGGCACATCTCGTCCGCCGAACCGTTCCACAAGCTGTACAACCAGGGCATGATCCAGGCGTTCGTCTACCGGGACAGCCGCGGCATCGCGGTCCCGGCGGCGGACGTCGAGGAGCGCGACGGAAAGTTCTACTACCGGGACGAGAAGGTCAGCCGCGTCCTGGGCAAGATGGGCAAATCCCTGAAGAACGCCGTCACGCCGGACGAGATCTGCGCCGAGTACGGGGCGGACACGCTGCGCCTGTACGAGATGGCGATGGGCCCTCTGGACGTGTCGCGGCCGTGGGACACGCGCGCCGTCGTCGGCCAGTACCGACTGCTGCAGCGGCTGTGGCGCAATGTCGTCGACGAGGAGACCGGCGAGGTCACCGTCGTCGACACGGAGCCGGGCGAGGAGACGCTGCGGGCGCTGCACAAGGCGATCGACGGGGTCGGCCAGGACATGGCCGGGATGCGCTTCAACACGGCCATCGCCAAGGTCACCGAGCTGAACAACCACCTGACCAAGGCGGGCGGCCCGCTGTCCCGGAGCGTCGCCGAGTCGCTGGTGCGGCTGGTGGCGCCGCTGGCGCCGCACATCGCCGAGGAGCTGTGGCGGCGCCTGGGCCACACCGAGTCGGTCGTGCACCAGGACTTCCCGGTCGCCGACCCGGCATACGTCGTGGACGAGACCGTGACCTGCGTCGTACAGGTCAAGGGCAAGGTGAAGGCACGCCTGGAGATCTCCCCGTCGATCACCGACGAGGAGCTGGAAGCACTGGCCCTGGCCGACCCGGCCGTGGTCGCGGCGCTGGACGGTGCGGGCATCCGCAAGGTGATCGTGCGCGCGCCGAAGCTGGTCAACATCGTCCCGGCATGACGGCGCCGACGGTCGCCGCGTGAGGGTGTGCACCGTTCTCGCGTGACGTCCGTCGCGTAACCGCATGATGCCGTACGGCGATGTGGGGGCGTTCCCCTACGGGCAGGTTGGGGGTTCCGAAGGAACCCGCGGCCTGCCCTTTCCGTTTACCGTGGAGGGGCCGGCACCCGGCAGCCGAAACGACATCCGAGGGGCGCTCATGGAAGCCGTGATCCTGATTCTGGGGTTGCTCTTTTTCGCGTTCGTGGCCCTGGGCGTCTATGCGGGCGTCAAGGCCATCGGCGCGGCGAAGCGGGGCGTGGATCGCACGATCACCCAGGCACGCCGCACCGTCGAGGACACCACGCTGCGGGCGAAGAGCTACGGCCAGCCGGGCGTGGCCGGTGAGCTGGCCCAGCTGCGGCTCTCGCTGCGCACGTCCATGCGGGCCACACAGGAGGCACTGCAGACGGGCGTCGTGGAGGATGCCTCGCTCTCGGAGTCGCTGGGCCTCTTCCAGCGGCTGAGTGCGCACGGTCGGGAGCTGGACGACGACCTGAAGAGACTGGAGCGCGAACCCGACCGTGCGACGGTCGCCTCGCTGCTGCCGGGCCTGAAGCAGCGTACGGAGCGGATCACGCACTCGGCGGATTCGCTGCGCTGGGCCGCGCGCGACCGGGCGCGGCGGTTCGTCGAGGACGATCTGGACGCGCTGAACGCGCAGATCGACGTGGAGGCGGGGGCGCTGCGGCACTGGACGGTGGAGCCGGACGAGCCTGTCCGCGGGCAGGGACAGCCGCAGGGCGAGCGGCATGAGCCGGGGATCGGGCAGGCGCAGGGACAAGCGTGGGAGAGCCGGCGGGGGCAGGGGGCCGGGCCGGCCGACGATGCGGCCCAGGCGATCACGGCTCCGGACCCGCGACGACGGACCGCGTACCCGTGGCAGAAGACAGCCCGGCCTGAAACGACGAACTGAGCCCCGCCCGAAACGACGAACCGACTGAGACGTTCGTCGACCGGCGGCGACAGGATGCGGTCCGAAGAGATCGGGAGCGATCATTCGGTCGGGGTCGGACTGCCGAGCCGCGGACTCGCCAGGTAACCTCCCGCTCATGTCCCGCCATGTCGCGATCGTCACCGATTCCACGGCCTACCTGCCGCCCGAGGCGATGGAGCGGCACGGCATCACCGCGGTGCCGCTGACCGTCGTCCTCGGCGATCAGGCTCTGGAGGACGGCACCGAGATCTCGGCCCGCTCCCTCGCCCTGGCACTCCAGAAGCGTCGCCCCGTGACGACCTCCCGGCCCAGCCCGGAAGTCTTCGCCGCCGCGTACCGGGCGTCCGCCGAGGCAGGAGCCGAGGGCATCGTCTCGCTGCATCTCTCGGCCGAGATCTCGGGTACGTACGATGCCGCTCTGCTCGCCGCGAAGGATGCGCCGGTCCCCGTACGGGTCGTCGACACCGGGATGGTCGCCATGGCCCTCGGATTCTGCGCCCTGGCGGCCGCGGAGACGGCGGAGGCGGGCGGAAGCCTGGACGAGGCCGTCGCGGCGGCGGAGAAGCGGGCCGCGGGCACCTCCGCGTACTTCTACGTCGACACGCTGGATTATCTGCGCCGCGGCGGCCGTATCGGGGCCGCGCAGGCACTGCTGGGTTCGGCGCTCGCCGTGAAGCCGCTGCTCCAGCTGGACGGAGGCCGCATCGAACTGCTGGAGAAGGTACGAACGGCCTCGAAGGCGATCGCGCGCCTGGAGGAGATCGTCACGGAGCGGGCGGGAGGTGACCGGGTGGACATCGCCGTGCATCACCTGGCGGCACCCGAGCGGGCCGAGCGGCTGGCCGAGCGGTTGCGCGAGCGGGTGTCCGGCCTCGTCGAACTGCATGTCAGCGAGGTGGGTGCGGTGATCGGAGCGCACACCGGGCCCGGTCTGCTCGGGGCCGTGGTCTCGCCGCGCTGAAACCGGTCCGACGGCCCTGCTCATCGGCTTTCACTCGTCGGGGTGGTCGAGTTGTCCACAACTGGTGGTTTGTCCACCGGAATTGGGTCTGTTCGGCGAGTCCGGACGGATGTGCCTACCGTCGTGAGGCATGGCTCCCCGATCACATCGTGCAACCAGAGGAAGCGGCAGCGGTCCCGGCCGCGCCGGTGACGGCCCCGGTCCGGGCCCCGGACGACGGCGCTCCTCGCGTGGGCGAGCGGACGTAGCGGCGGCTTCGCGCGGTCGGGCGGACGCCCTCATGACAGGGGCGTACGGCGGACGAGTGGCGCGGCCCGCGTCGGGGACGGCAGTGGCTCCGGTTTCGGCGCACGCTTCCGCTTCGGGCCCTGCTTCCGTCTCCGCTGCGGCACCTGCGCCCTCTTCCACTTCTGTCCCTGCTGCGGTTCCTGCTGTTGCTTCTGCCCCGGCTCGGCCCCCGGGTCCTACTCCGACGTCGAGTTCCGCTGCCGGCAGGGCCATGGCCATGACCGCGGTGAGAGCCACGGCTTCCGCGTCGCCTTCGGCGGCTGCCCCGCCGGCGGCCTCGACGTCCACCCTGACGCCGTCACCGTCACCGTCACCGTCACCGACGCCGACCCCGGTGCCCCGGTCCGCTGCGCCGGGGCGGTGGGAGCGGACGGTTCCCGCGTTGCGGGAACGGATTCCGGTGTGGCTGCAGCTCAGATGCGGCGTGCAGCCGCGGACCCTCGCCGCGCTGGCCGTTGTCCTGGTCGCGGCCGCGGTCTTCGCCGCGGTGCATTTCTGGTCCGCGCGCCCTCATTCCGTACGCGTTCCTGATCCGGTCAACGAGGGTGTGCCCGGCAGGACTTCGAAATCGGTGGCGGCGGGCGACGCACTGCCCGAACCGTCACCCGGGCTGCCACCCGCGACAGGGCCGGACGGGCACGTCGTCGTCGATGTGAGCGGAAAGGTCCGAAAACCGGGAGTCCTTCGACTGCCGTCCGGCTCAAGGGTCGCCGATGCGCTGCGAGCGGCGGGCGGAGCCAGGCCCGGTGCCGATCTCGCGGGTCTCAACCGGGCTCGCGTGCTCATGGACGGGGAGCAGATCGTGGTGGGTGTCCCACCTGGCCCCGTCGGCACCGGCGGAGCTACGGGAGGAGTCGCTCCGGGGGCCGGCAGCGGGCCCGTGGCCGGACCGGTCAGTCTCAACCAGGCGACCGTCGAACAACTCGACACCCTGCCCGGTGTCGGCCCGGTTCTCGCCCAGCACATCATCGACTACCGCACACAGCACGGCGGGTTCCGGTCCGTCGACGAACTCCGCGAGGTCAACGGGATCGGCGATCGCCGGTTCGCCGACCTCCGGCCGCTGGTGGGGCCGTGAGTCCCCCGGACGTCCATGCGGCGGCATCGGGTCGACGGTCGGGTGTCTCCGACCCACGGCAGGAGGGTCCGCTCGACCTTCGTCTGGTCCCGCCGGCCATGGCGGCCTGGGCCGGAGCATCGCTCGCGCTGAGCGCGCCGGGGCGGTGGACGACGGTGGGCGTGATGCTCTGCGTCGGTGCGGCCATGGTGCTCCTGGCGATGCGGGGAGTTTCGGCGACCCGTGCGATGCGCAGCCGGCCGGCCGGCACCGAGGGAGGGGCTGCGCGGGGCGAAGACGCGGTGCGCAATCGGCGGCCGCGCAGCAACGCGGCCACAACCGTGACGGCCGCGGCTGCGGCGCTCCTCTGCGCGGCGGCCGGGGCCGCGTCGGCCGGCTTGCACCGTGCCGAGGCACAGCAGGGGCCGGTCCCGGGGCTGGCCCAGCGGTTCGCGAGGGTCGAGGCGGAGGTGACGGTGACGTCCGACGCCCGGTGGACCCTGCCCCGGGTGCGCGGCGATCACAGCATGCCCGCCTCGCTCCTCATGGACGCCGAGATCACAGCGTTGACCGGGCCCGACGGGGCGGTCACCCGATTGAGCACACCGGTGCTGGTCATCGTCCCGCCCGGCCGATCGACGGCCCGGTGGCAGCAGTTGCTCCCTTCCACACGCGTGCGCATCGGCGGTCGGCTGGCACCTTCGCCGCACGACGGGGAGCGCAATGCCGCCGTGCTGCGGCCGGAGGGCAAAGGCCCGCCCCGCGTCACCGGGCCGCCTTCCTCGGTCCAGCGCACGGCGGGTGCCCTGCGTGGCGGGCTGCGGCAGGCGACCGAGCGGCTCGATCCCGATGCACGGGCTCTCCTGCCGGGCCTGGTGGTCGGCGACACCTCACGGGTCACCCCGGAACTGCACGATGCCTTCCAGGCGGCCGACCTCACCCACCTGATGGCGGTCTCCGGTGCCAACCTGGCGATCCTGCTCGTCCTGCTGATCGGACCGCCGGGCACGGCGACGCGCGCCGAACGTCGAGGCCTGGCCCCCAGGTTGGGCATCTCGCTGCGGATGACCGCGTTGCTCGGCGGCGGGCTCACGCTCGCCTTCGTCCTCGTCTGCAGACCCGAGCCGAGCGTGCTGCGGGCCGCGGCCTGCGGACTGATCACGCTGCTCGCCATCGGCACGGGGCGCCGAAGGTCACTGATCCCCGCGCTGGCCGCCGCGGTCCTCCTGCTGGTCCTGTACGACCCGTGGATGGCGCGCAGTTACGGCTTCGTCCTCTCCGTCCTGGCCACCGGAGCCCTGCTCACCATCGCCCCGAAATGGAGCGACGCACTGCAGCGGCGTCGAGTTCCGCCCCGGCTTGCCGAGGCGCTGGCCGCGGCCGCCGCCGCTCAGGCGGTGTGCGCGCCGGTGGTCGTGCTGCTCGCCTCCCGGGTCAGCCTGGTGGCGATCCCGTGCAATCTGCTGGCCGAGTTCGCGGTGGCGCCCGCCACGGTTCTCGGGTTCGCCGCACTCGCCCTGGCACCGGTGGCCATGCCGGTGGCAGAGCTGCTCGCCCGGATCGCGGGGTGGCCGACCGGGTGGATCGCCTCGGTGGCCCGCACCGGGGCGGCCCTGCCCGGCGCGGAGATCGACTGGCCCGACGGCGGGAGGGGCGCGCTGCTGCTCGCCGGGCTGACGGCTCTCGTGGTGCTGTGCGCCCGCCGTATCGTGCGCCGTCCATGGGTCTGTTCGGCGGCCGTACTGCTGCTGCTCCTCGCGGTGTTGCGCCCCGTCCCGCTCACCCGGGTGCTGTCCGGATGGCCGCCGCCGGACTGGGCGTTCGCGATGTGTGACGTGGGGCAGGGCGACTCGCTGGTGCTGGCCGCGGGGGACGGCACGGGCGTGGTCGTCGACACCGGTCCCGATCCCCGGCTCGCCGACCGGTGCCTGCGCGACCTGGGCATCACCGAGGTGCCGCTCCTGGTGCTCACGCACTTCCACGCGGACCACGTGCGGGGCCTGCCCGGCGTGCTGCGGGGCCGGGCGGTGGGAGCGATCCAGACGACGAGCCTGGACGAACCGCCGGACCAGGTCGCGTTCGTACGGAGAACCGCTGCCGTGTCGCGCGTCCCTCTGGTGCGGGCCGTTCCCGGTGAGCGCCGCCGGATCGGGCCGCTCGACTGGCGGGTTCTCTGGCCGACGGGCGGTACGGGGGCGGGCGCCATCGGGGCGGGCGGCTCATCGGCGGCCCCGGGGGCCGGGCCCGTACCGCAGGAGCCGAACGACGCCAGCGTCACCCTGTACGTCCGGACCGGCGGGTTGACCCTGCTGCTCCTGGGCGACCTCGAACCTCCCGCCCAGCAGGGGTTGTTGCGCAGCCGTCCCGCGCTGCCACGGGTGGACGTCCTCAAGGTCGCCCATCACGGCTCCGCCCATCAGGACCCCGCTCTGCTGCGCAGCGCGCACCCGAGACTGGCCCTGGTGAGCGTCGGCAGGGACAACCCGTACGGTCACCCGGCCCCGCGCACCGTCGACGCGCTCAGAGCAGGCGGTGCGGTGGTGCTGCGCACGGACACGGACGGCGCGATCGCCGTGACGGGTGCCGGGGCCGGGCTGAGGGCGGTGAGCCGGTCGTGAGCCGCACCCCGGCGACCGCCTGCGCGGCCGCGCGTACGGCCGTGCAGGCGTACGGTCGCCGCGGCTCAGACCAGCCAGACCCCGTCGGCCATGAGATCCCGCCCGGCTAATTCGGACCTTCGGTAACACCTCTACTCAAGCTCCTGCGAGCCGCTCTGTTTGCCTCGAACGCCACAAGAGTGATCGAATGCATGCTCGTCGGTGGGCCGCTGCTCCGACGAGGACGTCCAGCCGCCAGGCCCCAAGGTGAATCGCCCCCGGGGGTTGGTGGAAGATGTTCGGCCGTTGGCTGGGAAACAAGGGAGCGGCGGGTGCCGCGCGCGGCAACGCCCTCTCCGGACTTGAGGTGCCGCGCACCGCCGGAGTGCTCAGTTGCCGAGTGCTCGATCCGGTCAACGAGATGGTGCCGCAGGCCGAGTTCGTCATCACGGACAGCGCGGGCCGCAAGGTCGTCGGCGGTGAGACGGACCCGTACGGCAGCGTCCTCGCCACGGTCCCCGCCGGTGAGTACCGACTGGCCGTCACGGCCGAGGGCTTCACTCCGTTCCACGGTGCGGCCACGGTCGTCGAGGGCGGCCACGCGAGCCTCGGCGATGTGACCCTGCAACTGTCCACGCCTCCGCAACTGCCCGATCCGGGCGAGTGGGAGGTCGAGCCGATGCACTCGCAGATCGGCTTCACGGCCCGGCACATCGGCATGGCGCGCATCCACGGCCGGTTCAACACCTTCGCCGGGGCCGTCCGGATCGCCGACCGCATGGAGGACTCGGCGATGCACGTGATCATCGATGCCGCGTCGATCGACACGAACGTCCAGATGCGCGACGACCACCTGCGCTCCAGCGACTTCCTCGATGTGGGCCGCTACCCGACGCTCGAGTTCTACAGTGACCGTTTCGTCCACCGCGGCGGTACCCGCTGGGGCGTGACCGGCGCGCTCACACTGCACGGCGTCAGCCGCACGGTCACGCTGGACACCCAGTACCTCGGTCTGGGCAACGGCCTGGAGGGCGAGACCCGCGCCGCCTGCCGGGCCACCACGGAACTGCACCGCGAGGACTTCACCCTCACCTGGCAGACCATGCTGGCACGCGGCATCGCGGCCGTCGGCTCCAGCATCTCCATCGACATGGACATCCAGATCGTCCCCAAGAGCTGAGCGAGGTCCCCGGTGCCTGTCCAGGACGACGTCTAAGGGGCTTCGAGCCAGCCCTCGTACTCCGCGGCGAACGCATCCAGTGCCGAGGCGTCCAGCCGCCCCGCCGGGTCCTCCACGACCACCAGCCACTGGGCGTCCTCGGCATCGTCCTCGCCGGCCAGCGCATCGCGTACGAGTTGAGGCTCCTCGGGCACCCCGAAACGGTCGGCGAGTTCTCCGGCCACCTCCTCCGCGGCCTCGCGGTCGGGCAGCACCAGCACATGTCTCACATCGCTCACCTGCTCATTCTCCCGTACGGCGTACACCGTGCGGTCCGGCCGGCACGGCCTGGCCGGGAGGGTGGCGCCGGGCGCCCAACGGCCTTTCATGCGCATGACGCTCTCGGGACAACGGGTACCGGCGACCACCGAAGGCGGCAGTGCGGCGTCCAGGCGTCGCAACTGGTCCGGTGCGAGTTCCAGGGGCGGCGAGGTTCTCCTCCAGCGTCGTCCGGCGCTTCGCGCCGGGGACGGGGCGGGGCAAGGGAGCCCGGTGGCTGTCAGTGCCCCATGGGATGCTGGACGGCGATGGCCACCAGAAGGAATTCCACCGACGACCCGCTCGCCCCCGTCACGCTCGCCGTGGGACAGGAGGACCTGCTCCTCGACCGTGCCGTGCAAGAGGTGGTGGCGGCGGCCCGCGCCTCCGATCCCGACACGGACGTCCGCGACCTCACCTCCGACCAGCTCCAGCCCGGCACCCTCGCCGAGCTGACGAGCCCGTCGCTCTTCGCCGAGCGCAAAGTGGTGATCGTGCGCAACGCGCAGGACCTCTCCGCCGACACGGTCAAGGACGTCAAGGCGTACCTGGGCGATCCGGTCGAGGAGATCACTCTCGTGCTGCTGCACGCCGGCGGCGCCAAGGGCAAGGGGCTGCTGGACGCGGCGCGCAAGGCCGGGGCACGGGAGGTCGCGTGTCCGAAGACGACCAAGCCGGCCGAGCGCCTCTCGTTCGTACGGTCGGAGTTCCGGGCGCTGGGGCGCTCGGCGACCCCTGAGGCGTGCCAGGCGCTGGTCGACTCCGTCGGCAGCGACCTGCGGGAGCTGGCGAGCGCTGCCTCGCAGCTCGTCGCGGATGTCGAGGGCACGATCGACGAGGCGGTCGTGGCCCGTTACTACACGGGCCGTGCGGAGGCTTCGAGCTTCACGGTCGCCGACCGGGCGGTGGAGGGTCGGGCGGCGGAGGCGCTGGAGGCCTTGCGTTGGTCGCTGTCGACCGGGGTGGCGCCCGTGCTGATCACCAGTGCGCTGGCGCAGGGCGTACGCGCGATCGGCAAGCTGTCGTCGGCGCGCGGGGGCCGGCCCGCCGACCTCGCGCGTGAGCTGGGCATGCCTCCGTGGAAGATCGACCGGGTGCGCCAGCAGATGCGCGGCTGGACGCCGGACGGCGTGGCGGTGGCGCTACGGGCAGTCGCCGACGCGGACGCGGGCGTCAAGGGGGGCGGCGATGATCCGGAGTACGCGTTGGAGAAGGCCGTGGTCGCGGTGGCGCGGGCGGCTCGGTCGGGGCGGTAGGCGGTGTCGCCGAACTGCCGTCGTCCGCCGAAGGCCGGGCGCAGGCCTGGCTGGTGCGGTCGTCCCCGTCGACCGGCACGGGCTGCCGTCGCTCGGTGCCGTACGGACGGACTCGGTGGTTCACCCCGCCCACTGATCCATGGCGGGCGGGCCGGACCGGGACCCCGTACGCCGAAGGCCCCGGCCTCGCTCTGGGGGAGAGCGGAGATCGGGGCCTTCGGTTCACGCTTGGTGCGCCGCACCCGCGTGGCGAACGCAGGTTCGGTGTGCGGCGCGGGGGCCGGGCAGGGACGGGAGAGAGGGCCCGCTGGTCCGTTCCGGCGGTTACATCAGAGAAGCTCAGCCCTGGAGGGAGGCAACCTTGGAGGCCAGCGCCGACTTCTTGTTGGCGGCGGCGTTCTTGTGGATGACACCCTTCGAGACGGCCTTGTCGAGCGCGCGGGAGGCGTCGCGAGCGGCCGTGGTGGCCTTCTCGACGTCACCGGCGGCGGCAGCCTCACGGGCCTTGCGGATAGCGGTCTTGAGCGAGGACTTGACGGCCTTGTTGCGCAGGCGCGCCTTCTCGTTCGTCTTGTTCCGCTTGATCTGGGACTTGATGTTCGCCACGAAAAGAGCCTTTTCAGGTTCGTTGGATCTTCGATGTGAGCCCCACGGCCTGAGAGAGTCGCGAGGCACAGCTGTCAACGGTACCAGCACCGCTCCCACCGGCCCAAACCGGTCTTCGCCCCGCAACCATGGGACGATGGAGGCTACGTATCGATCCGACCGAACCGACATCGACCCGAGACACGGCGTTCGGCGTCTCAAGAATCAGGACCCTGCGTGCCCGCGACTCCTACCAACGTGCCCGAGCCGAGCCGTACCGACCCGGCGCTGATCCGCAACTTCTGCATCATCGCGCACATCGACCACGGCAAGTCGACCCTTGCCGACCGGATGCTTCAGCTGACGGGCGTGGTCGACCAGCGGCAGATGCGCGCCCAGTACCTCGACCGGATGGACATCGAGCGCGAGCGCGGCATCACCATCAAGTCCCAGGCGGTTCGACTGCCCTGGGCGCCCGAAACGGGTGAGGACCAGGGGCGCACCCATGTCCTCAACATGATCGACACCCCGGGCCACGTGGACTTCACCTACGAGGTCTCCCGTTCGCTCGCCGCCTGCGAGGGCACGATCCTGCTGGTCGACGCCGCGCAGGGCATCGAGGCCCAGACGCTGGCCAACCTCTACCTGGCGATGGAGAACGACCTCACCATCGTCCCGGTGCTCAACAAGATCGACCTGCCTGCCGCGCAGCCGGAGAAGTTCTCCGAGGAACTGGCGAACCTCATCGGCTGCCGGCCGGAGGACGTGCTCAAGGTCTCGGCGAAGACCGGCCTCGGTGTGGAAGCGCTGCTCGACCGCGTGGTCAAGGACGTCCCGGCCCCGGTCGGCAAGGCCGACGCCCCCGCCCGCGCGATGATCTTCGACTCGGTCTACGACTCGTACCGCGGCGTCGTCACGTACGTCCGTGTCGTCGACGGCCAGCTCAACAAGCGCGAGCGCATCAGGATGATGTCGACCGGCGCCACCCACGAGCTGCTGGAGATCGGTGTCTCCTCGCCGGAGATGACCCCGGCCGACGGCCTCGGTGTGGGCGAGGTGGGCTACATCATCACCGGGGTGAAGGACGTCCGGCAGTCCAAGGTTGGTGACACCATCACCTCGCTGAGCAAGGGCGCGACCGAGGCGCTGGGCGGCTACAAGGACCCCAAGCCGATGGTGTTCTCGGGCCTGTACCCGCTGGACGGCTCGGACTACCCGGACCTGCGCGAGGCGCTCGACAAGCTCCAGCTCAACGACGCCGCCCTGGTGTACGAGCCGGAGACCTCCGCCGCGCTCGGCTTCGGCTTCCGCGTCGGCTTCCTCGGTCTGCTCCACCTCGACGTGATCCGCGAGCGGCTGGAGCGCGAGTTCGGCCTCGAACTCATCGCCACCGCCCCCAACGTGGTCTACCGCGTCGAGATGGAGGACGGCACCGAGCACACCGTCACCAACCCGAGCGAATTCCCCGAAGGCAAGATCGACAAGGTGCACGAGCCCGTCGTGCGCGCCACGGTCCTGGCCCCCAGTGAGTTCATCGGCGCGATCATGGAGCTCTGCCAGAACCGGCGCGGCACCCTGCTCGGCATGGACTACCTGTCCGAGGACCGGGTCGAGATCCGCTACACCCTGCCGCTCGCCGAGATCGTCTTCGACTTCTTCGACCAGCTGAAGTCCAAGACGCGGGGTTACGCCTCTCTCGACTACGAGCCCACCGGCGAGCAGTCCGCCCAGCTCGTCAAGGTCGACATCCTGCTGCACGGCGACAAGGTCGACGCGTTCTCCGCGGTCACGCACAAGGACAAGGCGTACGCGTACGGTGTGCGGCTCGTCGCCAAGCTGCGCGAGCTGATCCCGCGGCAGAACTTCGAGGTGCCGATCCAGGCGGCCATCGGCTCCCGCGTCATCGCCCGTGAGACGGTCCGCGCCATCCGCAAGGACGTCCTCGCCAAGTGCTACGGCGGTGACATCTCCCGTAAGCGGAAGCTGCTGGAGAAGCAGAAGGAAGGCAAGAAGCGGATGAAGATGGTCGGCAATGTGGAGGTACCGCAGGAGGCCTTCATCGCCGTGCTGTCGACGGACGAGTCGGGCGGGGACGGCAAGGCCAAGAAGTAGCGTCCCTCGCGGGGCCGAGGAGTTCCTCGGAGCCCCGGCTCCGACCCCGGCCCCTACCCGGTGGTGGCCCGACGGGCCCCTGTGTCGCACCGCGCCGCGACACGGGGGCCCGTTCGTTATGAAGCGGCGGCCCATTGCCCCTTACGCCGCGGACGTGGGCGCTCTACCCTGATCACGGCCTCGTAGTTACTCGCCAGTTAAACAAGCGGGACCGAGCACCGCAGGACCGAACACAGGCCTCCCGCCGAATACACGGACGTACACAGGAACACGCACAGGAACACTCGTAGGAACACGCGCAGGAACGCTCGTAGGAACAAGCAGCAACCAGCAGCCGGTCGTGAAGCACTGCCGCAGGCCCGGAGGATGTCGTGAGCGACACACAGACCTTGATCGAGAACCGACCGCCCTCCGTGGCGAACCTCTTCGTCGACCGCGTGGCGGCCACTCCGGACGAGGAGGCCTACCGCTACCCCGTCCCCGCGGCCACCGGCGAGGGGCCCGACGAGTGGAAGTCGCTGAGCTGGGCGCAGGCCGCCGAGCGGGTCTACGCCGTCGCGGCCGGGCTGATCGATCTGGGCGTGCGACCGGAGGAGCGCATCGCGCTCGCGGCCGGAACCCGGGTGGAATGGATCCTCGTCGACCTCGGTGTGATGTGCGCGGGCGCCGCCACCACCACGATCTACCCGTCGACCAACGCCGAGGAGTCGGCGTTCATCCTCTCCGACTCCGAGAGCCGGGTGCTGATCGCCGAGAACGCCGGCCAGCTGGCCAAGGCCCGTGAGCGGCGCACGGAGCTGCCGAACCTCGCCCACGTCGTCGTCATCGACCCCGAGGGCGCCGGACCCGCCGAGGGCGACCCGGAGGGCTGGATCCTGACCCTCGCCGATCTGGAGGCCCGCGGCGCCGAGCATCTGGCGAAGCACCCCGACGCGGTCGAGGAGCGGGTCGCCGCGATCACGGCCGGCCAGCTCGCCACGCTGATCTACACCTCGGGCACCACCGGCCGCCCCAAGGGCGTGCGCCTGCCGCACGACAACTGGTCGTACATGGCCAAGGCCACCGTGGCGACCGGCATGATCAACAAGGACGACGTCCAGTACCTCTGGCTGCCGCTCGCGCACGTCTTCGGCAAGGTCCTCACCTCGGGCCAGATCGAGGTCGGCCACGTCACCGCCGTCGACGGCCGGGTCGACAAGATCATCGAGAATCTTCCGGTGGTCCAGCCGACGTACATGGCCGCCGTCCCCCGCATCTTCGAGAAGGTCTACAACGGTGTCGCCGCCAAGGCGCGGGCCGGTGGTGGGGCCAAGTACAAGATCTTCCAGTGGGCGGCCGAGGTCGCCCGCGAGTACGCGGTGGTCTCGCAGGACAACTTCCGGCGCACCGGCACGGCCTCCGTCCCGTTCGCACTCGGTGCCAAGCACAAGGTCGCCGACACCCTCGTCTTCGCCAAGATCCGCGAGGCCTTCGGCGGGCGGCTGCGCGCCTGCATCTCCGGTTCCGCGGCCCTCGCCCCCGACATCGGCCACTTCTTCTCGGGCGCCGGCATCCACATCCTGGAGGGCTACGGCCTCACCGAGACCAGCGCCGCCTCCTTCGTCAACCCGGGCGAGGCCTACCGCACCGGCACCGTCGGCAAGCCCCTCCCCGGCACCGAGGTACGGATCGCCGACGACGGCGAGATCCTGCTGCGCGGCCCCGGCCTGATGGAGGGCTACCAGGGGCTGCCGGAGAAGACCGCCGAGGTGCTGGAGGCGGACGGCTGGTTCCACACCGGCGACATCGGAGAGCTGTCCGTGGACGGCTATCTCCGGATCACCGACCGCAAGAAGGACCTGATCAAGACGTCCGGCGGCAAGTACATCGCCCCGGCGGAGGTCGAGGGGCAGTTCAAGGCGGTCTGCCCGTTCGTCTCCAACATCCTGGTGCACGGCGCGGACCGCAACTTCTGCACCGCCCTGATCGCGCTCGACGAGCCGACCATCCTCGGCTGGGCCGCCGAGAACGGCCTGGGCGGGAAACCGTACGCCGAAGTGGTGGCCTCCGCACAGGTCGTCGAGCTGATCGGGGGCTACGTGAGGCGGCTCAACGAGGGGCTGCAGCGCTGGCAGACCATCAAGAAGTTCCGGCTGCTGCCCCGCGATCTCGACATCGAGCACGGCGAACTGACGCCCAGTCTGAAGCTGAAGCGGCCGGTCGTGGAGCGTGAGTACAAGGACCTCATCGACGACATGTACGTGGGGTCCCGCGAGGCCTAGGTGCACGGGTCCTCGCGGACCGGTCGCACGGTGCGGCTGCCTCGGTTCCTCCTCGCTCACTTTCTCTGCTCACTTCGGCAACTCGTCGCTTGTGGGCATGGTCCATCTGTCACTCTGTCGGTGTCGTCAGCGGCGCCCAGCGAGAAACAGACAGAACGAGAACAGACAGAGCGAGAACAGGTCAGGAGCCGCACCGTGGGGCCCATTCCCTTGCAGCGGGACATAGTTCAGCGTCCCGGTACCACCGCCGACCATGCGGACGCACGACCGGTCGCCCGCACGTCCCTGCCCGGAAACCTCCTCGCACCCTCCGCCGGCCGCCGCTTCGTGCGGGCCGCTCTCACCGAGTGGACCGGACTCGGACTGCCGGCGGCCGTGGGTTTCAGCGAGCGCCTGGCCGATGACGCGGAGGTCGTCGTCAGCGAACTCGTCACCAATGCGGTCGTGCACGCCGGGACCAACGTCGAGCTGCTCTGCCGGCTGGAGGAGACCACCGAGGACGAGGCGGCGGCCCTGGTACTGGAGGTCTCCGACCACCACCCGGCCCGTGCCGTGCGCAGCGAACGCAAGGAGGACGACGGCGGCACGACGGGCGTGACGCAGGACGGGGTCCTCACCGTCGTTGACGGGCCCGCCGAATACGGTCGCGGGCTCCAGCTCGTCGGCACCCTCGCCGAGCGCTGGGGCATCACCTACCGCACCGGCCTCAAGACCGTCTGGGCGCGCCTCCCCGTCGACGACTGGAACCCGTTCCCCGGATCGTCCACCGACCCGGGCTTCCAGCAGGGGCTGCGCGCCGCCGAGCTGCTCGCCCCCACCGCCCGGCGGGCGCTGCGCGACGACGCGGACTGGGCCGGCCGCGGCGCGCTGTCGTTCCTGGCCGAGGCCTCGGACCTGCTCGCCGGCCAGCTCGACGAGGACATCGTGGCGGCGCTGGCCGGACAGTTACTCGTGCCCAGACTCGCCGACTGGTGCGCGGTCTGGCTGGAGCCCGAGAACGGCGGTCCCTCGGCCGTCCCCCGGCTCGCCAGTGTCTGGCACCGGGACGAGGCCGAGACCGGGCCGCTGCGCACGGCGCTGGAACAGGACCCGATCCGGCTGCCCGAACGGGTGGGCACCGGACCCGTCTCCATGCCCTGGCCGGGTGGCGAGGAGGACGGCGGTCAATCCGACGGACATGCCGCCGGGTCCGCCCTCGCCTACCGGATCACCTCGGGCGGCCGGACACTCGGCGCCGTGCTCCTGGGCCGGGAGGGGCTGGCACGTGTCCCCGACGAAGTGACCGCCCTGATCGAGGACTTCGTACGCCGCGTCGGCCTCGCCGTGGGCGCCGCCCGCGCCTACACCCGGCAGGCCACCATCAGCCGCATCCTGCAACGGGCGCTGCTGCCCGGCAAGGTCGCCGACATACCGGGCGTCACCAGCTCCCTGGTCTACGAACCCAGCGACGACGGGGTCGTCGGCGGCGACTTCTACGACATCTTCCCGTGCCCCGGCGACCGCTGGTGCTTCGTCCTCGGCGACGTCCAGGGCAGCGGCCCGGAAGCCGCCGTCGTCACCGGCCTCGCCCGGCCCTGGCTCCGGCTGCTGGCCCGCGAGGGGTTCGGCGTCGGCGAGGTGCTCGACCGGCTCAACCGGCTGCTCCTCGACGATGCGATGGAGGCCGCCGAGGCGGCCGCGCTCATGGTGGCCGCGGCGGGCGGCCAGCAGACGGCGGACACCGGACAGTCCCGCTTCCTCTCCCTGCTGTACGGGGAACTCGTGCCGCTGCCCGACGGCGGCGTGCATTGCACCCTCGCCAGCGCGGGCCACCCGCTGCCGCTGCTGCTGCGGCCCGACGGCGAGGTACGCCCGGCCGCCGAGCCGCAGATGCTGCTCGGGATCTTCGACGATGTCGCGTACGAGAGCCAGAGCTTCGACCTGGCACCCGGCGACAGCCTGCTGTGCGTCACGGACGGCGTGACGGAACGGCGCTGCGGGCCGCTCATGTTCGACGACGGGGACGGCCTGGCCCTCGCACTCGCCGACTGTGCCGGGCTGTCGGCGGACGGGATCGCGGACCGGATCAAGCGGGCCGTGCACGAATTCGCCGAGCGGCCGCCCGATGACGATCTGGCCCTGCTGGTGCTCCAGGCGGGGTGAGGACGAGAACGAGGGGACGAGGGAACGAGGGGAGAGCAGGGGAAGGACGAAAGGACGGGCGGGACGGGACAGTGCGGTCGCCGAGAGAGCCGTGCGGTCCGTGGGCGCCGTCGTTCCGTGATCACGGGCGTGGCTCGGAGGTTCCCGGGCGGCGAGCGACAATGGGCGGTATGCCTTCCGTACTGCCCGATGGTGAACCCGTACCCGACGACGGGGCGCTGCCCCGCCATGCCCTGGAAGGCGCCGCAGACCGGCCGCTCGGCTTCTACCTGCATGTGCCCTACTGCGCGACCCGCTGCGGCTACTGCGACTTCAACACCTACACCGCCACCGAGCTGCGCGGCTCCGGCGGCGCCCTGGCTTCGCGCGACAATTACGCGGCCCATCTGATCGGCGAGGTCCGCCAGGCCCGCAAGGTCCTGGGCGACGATCCGCGTCCCGTCCGTACGGTCTTCGTCGGCGGCGGTACGCCGACCCTGCTGGCCGCCGCGGACCTGGTGCGGATGCTGGGAGCGATCCGCGAGGAGTTCGGGCTGGCGGACGATGCCGAGATCACCACCGAGGCCAATCCGGAGTCCGTCGGTCCGGCGTATCTGTCCGAGCTGCGGGAGGGCGGCTTCAACCGGATCTCGTTCGGGATGCAGAGCGCGCGGCAGCATGTGCTGAAGATCCTGGACCGTACGCACACGCCGGGACGGCCCGAGGCGTGTGTCGCCGAGGCGCGGGAGGCGGGCTTCGAGCACATCAACCTCGACCTGATCTACGGCACGCCCGGGGAGTCCGACGACGACTGGCGGGCCTCGCTGGACGCGGCGATCGGAGCGGGGCCGGACCATGTGTCGGCGTACGCGCTGATCGTCGAGGAGGGTACGCAGCTGGCCCGCCGGATCCGGCGCGGCGAGATCCCGATGACCGATGACGACGCCCACGCGGACCGGTACCTGATCGCGGACGAGGCCATGGCCGCGGCGGGCTTCTCCTGGTACGAGGTGTCGAACTGGGCCCGTACGCCCGAGGGCCGCTGCCTGCACAACGAGCTGTACTGGCGCGGCGCCGACTGGTGGGGCGCCGGTCCCGGGGCGCACAGCCATGTCGGCGGGGTGCGCTGGTGGAACGTCAAGCATCCGGGGGCGTACGCGCAGGCCCTGGCCGAGGGGCGGTCGCCCGGCGCCGGGCGCGAGATCCTCTCCGCGGAGGACCGCCGGGTCGAGCGCATCCTGTTGGAGCTGCGGCTCGTGGACGGCTGCCCGCTGTCGCTGCTGGCACCGGCGGGGCTGGCCGCGGCGAGGCGGGCGGTGGACGACGGGCTGCTGGAACGCGGGCCGTACGGGGCGGGGCGGGCGGTGCTCACCCTGCGCGGGCGGTTGCTGGCGGACGCGGTGGTGCGGGACCTGGTGGACTGAGGGGCGGGAACGGGGCCGGGCTCCGCCCCCCGGCCCCCGGCCCCCGGCCCCCGGCCCCCGGAGAAGCTACTCGGGCGGCGCCGTCACGAAGTCGATCAGATGCTCCACCGAGCCCAGCAGCGCCGGCTCCAGGTCCCGGTACGAGCGCACCGTGGAAAGGATCCGCTGCCAGGCCGCCCCCGTGTTCTCCGGCCAGCCCAGCGAGCGGCACACGCCCGTCTTCCAGTCCTGGCCGCGCGGCACCACCGGCCATGCCGGAATGCCCACGGACGACGGCTTCACCGCCTCCCACACGTCGATGTAGGGGTGGCCGACCACCAGTACGTCCGCGTCCGAGACCCGGTCCGCGATCCGGGACTCCTTGGAGCCGGGGACCAGGTGGTCGACCAGGACGCCGAGCCTGGCGTCCGGGCCGGGGGAGAACTCGCGCACGAGGGCGGGGAGGTCGTCGATGCCCTCCAGGTACTCGACGACCACGCCCTCGATCCGCAGGTCGTCGCCCCAGACCCGCTCGACCAGCTCCGCGTCGTGGCGGCCCTCCACATAGATCCGGCCCGCCCGCGCCACCCGGGCGCGCGCGCCGGGGACCGCGACCGACCCCGAGGCCGTACGTGTGGGGCGCCCGGGACCGGCGGCCGACGGGCGCACCAGCGTGACCACCCGGCCCTCCAGCAGGAAGCCGCGCGGCTCCATCGGGAACACCCGGTGCTTGCCGAAACGGTCCTCCAGGGTCACGGTCGGACCCTGGGCCGTCTTCTCACAGCGGATCACCGCACCGCAGAATCCGGTGGAGACCTCCTCCACGACCAGATCGGGCTCGGCGGGGACCTCGGGAACGGGGGCGGACCTCTTCCACGGCGGGGTCAGGTCCGGCTGATAGCTGCGCATCGGATGACGATAGGACGACAACATCTCACGACACGCCGAAGAGCGCGGCCAGCCGGTCGCGCTGGGCCCTGACGAACGCCGCGTCCACCACCGCCCCGTGCCCCGGGACGTACACCGCGTCCTCGCCGCCGAGCGCCAGCAGCCGGTCCAGCGCGGCCGGCCAGCGGGACGGCACCGCGTCCCGGCCCGCCTGCGGTTCGCCGGACTCCTCGACCAGGTCGCCGCAGAGCACCACCGTCGGGGAGCCGGGGACGAGCGCCACCAGATCGTGACCGCTGTGGGCGGGGCCCACGTTCGCCAGCAGCACCTGACGGCCGCCGCCCAGATCGAGGGTCCATTCGTCGCACACCTCGTGGTGCGGCGCCATCAGCACACCGGCGGCCTCCACCGCGTCGTGCTCGGGCACCCCGTGGCGCACCGCGTCGGCGCACAGCTCGTCCGCCCCGCGCTTCAGGAGCCCGGCCATGCCGACCGCTCCGTACACCTGGGCGCCGGAGAAGGCCGCGGTACCCAGCACATGGTCGAAATGAGGGTGGCTGAGTGCGATATGCGTCACCCTCCGGCCGAGCAGGGCCTGTGCCTGGGCCCGCACCTGCGCCCCCTCGCGGAGCGTCGATCCGGTGTCGTAGAGCAGCGCGCCGTCCGTTCCGGCCACCAGCGCGACCGTCGCATCCCACCCGGGAAGCCGCCGCCGGCCCACTCCGTGACCGAGTCGCTCCCAGCCGAACTCTTCCCAAGAGGCGTTCATACCGCGACGCTATCCGCAAAAGACCTGCACGGTCTCGCGGCAGGGTGGCCGGTCGCCCTTGCTAGGCCCCCACTCGTCCGCCGTACACTGGCCGGGGGGTTGCTGGCACTCACATCGACAGAGTGCCAGGAGGATTCCTGGGAAAGTATCAGGAACGGCCCGAGAACCACCGAGGAAACACAGCTGGAGGTGTGCGCGATGCTCAGCGAACGCAGACTCGAAGTGCTGCGCGCCATCGTCCAGGACTATGTCGGCACCGAGGAGCCTGTTGGCTCCAAGGCGCTCACCGAACGGCACAAGCTGGGGGTCTCCCCGGCCACCGTCCGCAACGACATGGCGGTGCTGGAGGACGAGGGCTTCATCGCCCAGCCCCACACCAGCGCGGGACGCATCCCGACGGACAAGGGCTACCGGCTCTTCGTCGACAAGCTCGCGGGCGTCAAGCCCCTCTCGTCGCCGGAACGTCGCGCCATTCACAACTTCCTCGACGGCGCGGTCGACCTCGACGACGTCGTGGGCCGCACCGTTCGGCTGCTCGCGCAGCTGACCCGGCAGGTCGCCATCGTGCAGTACCCCTCGCTGACCCGGTCCACGGTGCGGCATGTGGAACTGCTCTCGCTGGCGTCCGCCCGGCTGATGCTCGTGCTGATCACGGACACCGGCCGGGTCGAACAGCGCATGATCGACTGCCCCGCTCCGTTCGGTGAGACCTCTCTCGCCGATCTGCGGGCCCGGCTCAACAGCCGGGTCGTCGGGCGCCGTTTCACGGACGTCCCGCAGCTGGTGCAGGACCTGCCGGAATCCTTCGAGAGCGAGGACCGGGGAACCGTGTCCACCGTGCTCTCCACCCTGCTCGAAACCCTCGTCGAGGAGACGGAGGAGCGGCTGATGATCGGCGGCACCTCCAACCTCACCCGGTTCGGGCACGACTTCCCCGTGATGATCCGGCCGGTGCTGGAGGCATTGGAGGAGCAGGTCGTGCTGCTGAAGCTGCTCGGCGAGGCCAAGGACTCGGGCATGACCGTACGGATCGGGCACGAGAACGCCCACGAGGGGCTCAACTCCACGTCCGTCGTCGCGGTCGGCTACGGTTCGGGCGACGAGGCAGTCGCCAAACTCGGCGTGGTCGGACCGACCCGCATGGACTACCCCGGAACGATGGGAGCGGTACGCGCAGTGGCACGTTACGTCGGACAGATCCTGGCGGAGTCGTAAGTGGCCACGGACTACTACGCCGTACTCGGCGTGCGCCGCGACGCATCTCAGGACGAGATCAAGAAGGCATTCCGGCGGCTCGCCCGTGAGCTGCATCCGGATGTGAACCCCGATCCGAAGACCCAGGAGCGGTTCAAGGAGATCAACGCCGCCTACGAGGTGCTGTCGGACCCGCAGAAGAAGCAGGTCTACGACCTCGGTGGCGACCCGCTGTCCGCCTCCGGCGGCGGTGGCGCGGGCGGATTCGGGCAGGGCGGCTTCGGCAACTTCTCCGACATCATGGACGCGTTCTTCGGTGCGTCGTCGCAGCGCGGGCCCCGTTCGCGCACCCGGCGCGGCCAGGACGCGATGATCCGGCTGGAGATCGATCTGGCGGAGGCCGCGTTCGGCACCACCAAGGACATCCAGGTCGACACGGCCGTCGTCTGCGCGACCTGCAACGGCGAGGGCGCCGCGCCCGGCACCTCCGCCCAGACCTGTGACATGTGCCGAGGCCGCGGTGAGGTCTCCCAGGTCACCCGGTCCTTCCTGGGCCAGGTCATGACCTCGCGGCCCTGCCCGCAGTGCCAGGGCTTCGGCACGGTCGTGCCGACCCCCTGCCCGGAGTGCGCCGGCGACGGCCGCATCCGCTCGCGGCGCACGCTCACCGTGAAGATCCCCGCCGGTGTCGACAACGGCACGCGCATCCAGCTCGCGGGCGAGGGCGAGGTCGGCCCCGGCGGCGGTCCGGCCGGCGATCTCTACGTGGAGATCCACGAGCTGCCGCACCCGGTGTTCCAGCGCCGCGGCGACGATCTGCACTGCACGGTCACCATCCCCATGACGGCGGGCGCGCTCGGCACCAAGGTGCCGCTGGAGACGCTCGACGGACTGGAGGAGGTCGACATCAGGCCCGGCACCCAGTCCGGACAGTCCGTCCCGTTGCACGGGCGCGGCATCACGCATCTGCGGGGCGGCGGGCGCGGCGATCTGATCGTGCACGTCGAGGTGATGACCCCGACGAAGCTGGACCCGGAGCAGGAGCGACTGCTGCGGGACCTGGCGAAGCTGCGTGGCGAGGAGCGGCCCACCGGCCAGTTCCAGCCCGGACAGCAGGGGCTCTTCTCCCGGCTGAAGGACGCCTTCAACGGCCGCTGACGGTTCCCGCACACCGTTCCTGACCGCCGGACGGGCTCGCTCGCCGAGCCCGTCCGGCGTTTAAGGGCAAAGTGGACCGCAGGCCGCGCACGCCGAGGCGTGCGGGACGTGACACGATGCGGTCATGTCATCCGTGTTGACCGATCTCTGCCGGTATCCGATCGTGCAGGCCCCGATGGCGGGTGGCGCGTCCTGTCCGCAGCTCGTCGCCGCCGTCGCCGAAGCGGGCGGGCTGGGTTTCCTCGCCGCCGGGTACAAGACCGCGGACGGCATGTACAACGAGATCAAACAGCTGCGCGGGCTGACCGGTCAGCCCTTCGGCGTCAATCTCTTCATGCCGCAGCCGGGGCTCGCCGACCCGAGCGCCGTCGAGGTGTACCGGCACCAGCTCGCCGGTGAGGCCGCCTGGTACGAGACCCCGCTCGGCGACCCGGACTCCAGCGGCGGCGACGACGGCTACGAGGCCAAGCTCGCCATCCTTCTGGAGGACCCGGTCCCGGCCGTCTCCTTCACCTTCGGCTGCCCGACCCGCGACACCCTCGACGCGTTCGCCGGAGCCGGCACGTACACGGTGGTGACGGTCACCACGCCCGAGGAGGCCCAGACCGCCCAGTGGGCGGGCGCCGACGCGGTCTGCGTCCAGGGCACAGAGGCGGGCGGCCACCAGTCCACCCACCGGGACGACCCGCAGACCGACGGCACCGGGACAGGACTGCTCTCCCTGGTGGCCCAGGTCCGCGAGACGGTACAGGTGCCGATCATCGCCACGGGCGGGCTGATGCGCGGATCCCAGATCGCCGCGGTGCTCGCCGCGGGCGCGGAGGCGGCGCAGCTCGGCACGGCCTTCCTCGTCTGCCCCGAGTCCGGGGCGCATCTGCTGCACAAGCAGGCACTGACCAACCCGCTGTTCGTACGGACCGCCCTGACCCGGGCTTTCTCCGGCCGCCCGGCCCGGGGCCTGGTCAACCGTTTCATGCGTGAGCACGGTCCGTACGCCCCGGCCGCCTACCCGCAGGTCCACTATCTGACCGCCGGGCTGCGCAAGGCGGCGGCCAGGGCCGGGGACGCCCAGGGCATGGCGCTGTGGGCGGGGCAGGGGCATCGGATGGCACGCGAGCTGCCCGCCGGCCGGCTGGTCGGCCTGCTCGCCGAAGAACTGGACGCCGCACGGACGGCAGTGAGCACAGGGAGTACGCAGTGACCGCACCGGTCTTCGTCGTCGAACAGGTTCCCGACGGGCCCGAGTTCGTCCTGGAAGGGGCCGAGGGCCGCCACGCCGTGTCGGTGAAGCGGCTGCGCGCGGGCGAGGACATCGTGCTGACGGACGGCCACGGCCGTTGGACGGAGGGCGTCGTCAGGGCCGCCGAGGGAAAGGACCGGCTCGTGGTCACCGACCTGGTGGCCGTCCACGAGGAGCCCCGGCCCGCACCCCGTATCACCGTCGTCCAGGCCCTGCCCAAGGGCGACCGCGGCGAGGTCGCCGTCGAGACGATGACGGAGACCGGCGTCGACGCGATCGTGCCCTGGCAGGCATCGCGCTGCATCACGCAGTGGAAGGGCGACCGCGGCCTCAAGTCCCTGGCGAAATGGCGCAACACCGCCCGGGAGGCGGGCAAGCAGTCGCGCCGGGTCCGCTTTCCCGAGGTCGCGGACGCACTGACGACCAGACAGGCTGCCGCGCTCGTGGCCACGGCGGACTTCGCCGCCGTCCTGCACGAGGAGCGGGGGTACGACAGCGAGCCGCTGGCCACCGCCCAACTCCCCACCCAGGGCGAGATCGTGCTGGTCGTCGGCCCCGAGGGCGGGGTCTCACCGGATGAACTGGAGGCCTTCGCCGCGGCGGGCGCCCGGATCTGCCGGCTCGGGACGAGCGTCCTGCGCACCTCGACGGCCGGCACGGCGGCAACGGCACTGCTGCTGGGGCGCACCGGCCGCTGGTCGTGAGACGCCGCCGGTCGTGAGACCGCCCCGTCCGAGCCCCCTTTCGTGCGCCGGAGCCACCCCCGGTGTGGCCGCAAGCCGTCTACCGCCCCGCGGGGGAACGGTGGGAAGCTGCCCGTATGGGGACATCAAGGGCATGGGGTCAGGGAAGTATCCGTCGCTTTCTGGCCGCGTCCGCACTCGCGGGCGCGGCGGTCGCAGGTGTCGTGGCCTGTGAACCCGCGGGCGGGCTGAACTCCGCATCCATCGCCGTGACCACCGACCGGACCGGCACCAGCGCCCTGGAGCGCAACGGGGTCGATGTCCAGTGGCTGAGCTGCACGGCCGACGTCGTGGGGGACCGGATCGGGGGCGCGTCGCCGTCCGCCTCCGCGCGCCGGAGCGCAAACGTCGACTGCACCGGGAGGACCGGCAAGGGCAAGGCCATCACGATCGCCGGCCAGGTGACCGAGGCGCTCGACGGGCGGTGTGTGCGTGGGGACCTGACCGGGAAGGCCGCCGGAAGGGTCGTCTTCCGGGCAGATGTGCTCGGCAACTGCACCGCGGTCCCGTCGCCCGTTGCCGTGAACCCGCCCCTCGGCGGCGGCAACGGCGGCGCCCGGCCGACGGTCACCGTGACGGTCACGGTGACCGAGACGCCCCTGCGCAAGTGATCGCGCCCGCTGTGCGGCCACCCGGCGGACTCCGGCCAACTCGGTTCCGCGGAGCACGCCCGCGGCCTAGGCTGATCGGTGTGACGCAGCCTGCCTACCTCCGATACCCCCATGTCCAGGGCGATTTGATCGCCTTCACCGCCGAGGACGATGTCTGGCTGGCGCCGCTGGACGGCGGCCGGGCCTGGCGCGTCAGCGCCGACAACCGACCGGTCACCAACCCGCGGATATCTCCCGACGGAACCCGGGTCGCCTGGACGTCCACCCGGGACGGGGCCCCGGAGGTGCACATCGCGCCGGTCGACGGCGGCCCCTCCGAGCGGCTCACGTACTGGGGCGACGCCCGGACCTCCGTCCGCGGCTGGACGCCCGAGGGCGACGTGCTGGTCATCAGCGCCCAGGGGCAGGCGTCGATGCGGCGCAGCTGGGCCAGGGCCGTCCCGGTCGACGGCGGTCCCGCGCGGACCCTGCCGTACGGGCCGGTCGGCTCCCTCGCGTACGGGCCCGGCGGACGGATCCTGCTGCTCTCGGCCACGATGGGGCGCGAGGCCGCCACCTGGAAGCGCTACCGGGGCGGCACCGCGGGCAAGTTGTGGATCGCGGCAGAGGGCGCGGGCGACGGCCCGGCGGAGTTCGTACGGCTGCACGAGGACCTCGACGGGAACATCGAAGCCCCGATGTGGGTGGGCGGCGGGGCCCTTGCCGGCCGACCGGAGTCGCGCACGTCGGAACGGGTCGCGTTCCTCTCCGACCACGAAGGGGTCGGTGCGCTCTACTCCTCGCTCCCCGACGGTTCGGACCTGCGCCGCCACAGCGGCATCGAAGGCTTCTACGCCCGTCACGCGACCACCGACGGCACCCGCGTCTGCTACGCCTCCGCCGGTGAACTCTGGCTGCTGGACGACCTCGAAGGAGCCGAACCCCGCCGACTCGACATCCGGCTCGGCGGCCAGCGCGCCGACCTCCAGCCGCACCCCGTGCACGCGGGCAGCCACCTCGACTCCGCGTCCCCGGACCGTACGGGACGCGGCAGTGCCGTCGCGACGCGCGGTGCCGTCCACTGGGTCACCCACCGCGAGGGCCCGGCCCGCGCGCTCGCCGTCGAACCGGGAGTACGGGCCAGGATGCCCCGCGCCTTCCAGGCGGACGGCGACCAGCACGCCGTCTGGGTCACCGACGCCGAGGGCGACGACGCCCTGGAGTGCGCCCCCGCCACCGGCACCGCACCGGGCGCCGTGCCGCGTCGCCTCGCCGCAGGCCGTATCGGCAGGGTCCTCGACCTCGCCGCGGCACCGGACGGCAGCCGGTTCGCCGTCGCCGCGCACGACGGACGGGTGCTGATCGTCGAGCGGGAGAGCGGTGAGGTCCACGAGGTGGACCGCAGCGAGCACGGCGACGTCTCCGGGCTCGTCTTCTCGCCCGACTCCTCCTGGCTGGCCTGGTCGCACCCCGGACCCGATCCGCTCAGACAGCTCAAACTCGCGCACCTCGCGGATCTGTCCGTCGCCGAGGCCACCCCGCTGCGTTTCCGGGACTTCGCCCCCGCGTTCACCACCGACGGCAAGCACCTCGCGTTCCTCTCGGAGCGGTCCTTCGATCCGGTCTACGACGCCCACGTCTTCGATCTGGCGTTCATCGGCGCCTGCCGTCCGCATCTGCTGACGCTCGCCGCCACCACGCCCTCACCGTTCGGGCCGCAGCGCCACGGCCGCCCGACCGAGAAGGAGAAGGGCGGCGACGGCGAGGACAACCCGACCGCGCTGCCCGTCACCCGGATCGACCTCGAAGGACTCGCCGAGCGGATCGTGCCGCTGCCCGTCGAGGCCGCCAGCTACTCCACGCTGCGGGCCGCCAGGGACGGGCTGCTGTGGCTGAGCCACCCGGTGACCGGGGTGCTCGGCACGAGCGGCGCCACGCCCGACTCCCGGCGGCCCGAGACCGTCCTGGAACGGTACGACCTGGAGAAGCTGCGCTGCGAGGAACTCGCCTCGGACGTCGGCGGTTTCGAGGTCAGCGGCGACGGCAAGCGGATCGTCCTGCGGACCCGGGGCAAGCTGCGCGTCGTGCCGTCCGACAGCCGCGTACCGGCCGGTGACGACGACCACGACGGCGACAGCAGCGTCACCGTCGACCTCTCCCGGATCCGCCGGATCCTCGACCCGGCCGCCGAGTGGCGTCAGATGTACGACGAGGCCGGGCGCATCATGCGGGACAACTTCTGGCGTCCCGACATGGGCGGTGTCGACTGGGACGGAGTCCTGGACCGCTACCGCCCGGTGCTGGAGCGCGTCGCCACCCACGACGACCTGGTGGACCTGCTGTGGGAGGTGCAGGGAGAGCTCGGCACCTCGCACGCCTATGTGACGCCGCCCGGCGGATGGCGCGACGACTCGACCCGGCAGGGGCAGCTCGGCGCCAACATCTCCCGTACGGACGAAGGAAGTTGGCGCATCGACCGCATCCTGCCCTCCGAGACCTCCGACCCGGCGGCCCGGTCGCCCCTGACCGCACCCGGGGTGGCGGTGCGCGTCGGGGACACGATCCTCGCCGTCGACGGGCAGCCGGTCGACCCGGTGACCGGACCCGGACCGCTGCTCACCGGTTCGGCCGGCAAGCCGGTCGAGCTGACCGTGTCGCCGGTGGACGGCGGCTACCCGCGCCATGTCGTCGTCGTGCCGGTCGCCGACGAGGAGGCGCTGCGCTACCACGCATGGGTCGCCGACCGGCGGGCCTACGTCCACGAGCACTCCGGCGGACGCCTCGGCTACCTCCATGTGCCCGACATGGTCGGCTCGGGCTGGGCCCAGCTCCACCGCGATCTGCGCCTCGAAGTGGCCCGCGAGGGGCTGGTCGTGGACGTCCGCGAGAACCGCGGCGGCCACACCTCGCAGCTGATCGTGGAGAAGCTCGCCCGGCGCATCGTCGGCTGGGACATGCCGCGCGGGATGCGGCCGTACAGCTACCCGGAGGACGCGCCGCGCGGCCCCGTGGTGGCCGTCGCCGACGAGTTCTCCGGCTCGGACGGCGACATCGTGAACGCCGCGATCAAGGCGCTGAGCATCGGGCCGGTGGTGGGTACGCGTACCTGGGGCGGGGTGGTCGGCATCGACAGCCGCTACCAGCTCGTCGACGGGACGTCGGTCACCCAGCCCAAGTACGCGTTCTGGTTCGAGGGTTACGGCTGGGGCGTGGAGAACCACGGGGTCGATCCCGATGTCGAGGTCGTGATGACGCCGCAGGACCACGCGGCGGGGCGCGATCCGCAACTGGACGAGGCGATCCGGATCGCACTGGCGTCGCTGGCACAGACGCCGGCGAAGCGGGCGCCGGAGCCGCCGGGGGTGTAGGGGGCGGACGCGGGAGGGGGGCGAGTGCGCCTGCGGTCGGCAGGTCAGCCCGCCCGCCCCTTCCCGGTACGGGGAACGAGCCCGCCGTCGGCGCCCCGATACCATGCCGTACAACGATCACCACCGACCGAGGAGCCGACCCCATGGCGGGAGAACCGCAGCCCGACTGCCTGTTCTGCAAGATCGTCTCGGGTGACATCCCGGCAACCATCGTCCGGGAGACCGACACCACCGTCGCCTTCCGGGACATAAACCCTCAGGCCCCCACCCACGTGCTCGTCATCCCCCGCGTCCACTACCCGGACGCCGCCGCCCTCGCCGCGGCCGAGCCGGGGGTCGCCGCCGACATACTGCGCGAGGCCGGCCACGTCGCTGCCGACGAGAAGATCGTGGAAAGCGGCTACCGGGTCGTCTTCAACACCGGCTCCGGCGCCGGCCAGACCGTCTTCCACGCGCACGCCCACGTCCTGGGCGGTCGCGGACTGCAGTGGCCCCCCGGCTAGAACGGTCGATCGCACACCGTGTCCGTACGCGAACTCGTGGTCCTCGGCACCGCCAGCCAGGTCCCGACCAGACACCGCAACCACAACGGCTATCTGCTGCGCTGGGACGGCGAGGGCATCCTCTTCGACCCGGGTGAGGGCACCCAGCGCCAGATGCTGCGGGCCGGCGTCGCCGCGCACGACATCGACCGGATCTGCGTCACGCACTTCCACGGCGACCACTCGCTCGGCCTGGCCGGGGTGATCCAGCGGATCAACCTCGACCAGGTCCCGCACCCGGTCACCGCGCACTACCCGGCGAGCGGGCAGCGCTTCTTCGAGCGGCTGCGGTACGCGACCGCCTACCGCGAGACCGTCGAGCTCACCGAGGCCCCGGTCGCGGCCGACGGGGTGCTCGCGGCCACGGACGCGTACACGCTCAGCAGCCACCGGCTCTCGCACCCCGTCGAGTCGTACGGCTACCGGCTGGTCGAACCCGACGGACGCCGCATGCTGCCCGCCAGACTCGCCGAGCACGGCATCAAGGGGCCCGACGTCGGCCGGATCCAGCGCGAGGGTTCTCTCGGCGGTGTCACGCTCGACGACGTCTCCGAGCACAGGCGGGGCCAGCGGTTCGCGTTCATCATGGACACGAGGCTCTGCGACGGCGTGCACGTGCTGGCCGAGGGATGCGATCTGCTGGTCATCGAGTCGACCTTCCTCGACGAGGACGAACGACTCGCCACCGACCACGGCCATCTGACCGCCGGCCAGGCGGGCCGGGTGGCCCGGGACGCGGGCGTACGGCACCTCGTGCTGACCCACTTCTCGCAGCGCTACGACGACCCGGCCGTCTTCGAGACGCAGGCCCGCGCCGCGGGGTTCGAGGGCGAACTGACCGTCGCCCGCGACCTCGGCCGGGTTCCCGTACCCACCCGGCGCCTCTGAACAGGGCGGCCGCCCCGCCACCTCTGAACACGGGTGTCCACCGGCACCCGCGAACACATCAGCACCACCCTTTGTGAGCGTGAAAGACCCGTGCACCTCCCCAAAGCCGAACTCCACCTCCACATCGAAGGCACCCTCGAACCCGAGCTGGCCTTCGCGCTCGCCGAACGCAACGGCGTGACGCTGCCGTACGCGGACACCGAAGAGCTGCGCACCGCCTATCTCTTCGACGATCTGCAGACCTTCCTCGATCTGTACTACGCCCTGATGGCGGTGCTCCGGACCGAGGAGGACTTCGAGCAGCTCGCCGACGCGTATCTCACCCGCGCCGCGGCCCAGGGCGTCCGGCACGCGGAGATCTTCTTCGACCCGCAGGCCCACACCGCCCGCGGCGTCCCGATCGGCACCGTCGTCGAGGGGCTCGGCCGGGCGCTGGACCGCAGCGAGGAGAAGCACGGCATCTCCACCCAGCTGATCATGTGCTTCCTGCGCGACCAGTCCGCCGAGTCGGCGCTTCAGACCCTTCAGGCCGCGAAGCCGTATCTGCACCGGATCAGCGCGGTCGGCCTGGACTCGGCGGAGGTCGGGCATCCGCCCGTCAAGTTCCGCGAGGTGTACGAGGCGGCCGGGGCGCTCGGGCTGCGCAAGGTCGCCCACGCCGGTGAGGAGGGCCCGCCCGAGTACATCCGCGAGGCCCTGGACGTCCTCGGGGTCGAGCGGATCGACCACGGGCTGCGCTGCATGGAGGACGCGGACCTGGTGAGGCGGCTCGTCGCCGACCGGGTGCCGCTCACCCTGTGCCCGCTGTCCAACGTACGGCTGCGCGCCATCGACACGCTGGAGGAGCATCCGCTGCGGGCCATGATGGACGCCGGACTGCTGTGCACGGTGAACTCCGACGACCCCGCCTACTTCGGCGGCTACGTCGGGGACACCTTCCACGCCGTCCACGAGGCGCTCGGTCTGGACCACGAGCAGCTGCGCACCTTGGCCCGCAACTCCTTCGAAGCGGCCTTCCTCGACCACGACGAGGAGCGCAGGGCGCGCTATCTCTCCGAGGTCGAGGCGTACGCGTTCGACTGACCGGCCACGCCGGACGGGCCGGCCGTGCGGAACGCGTTCCTGACGGGGCGCCTGCGGCGCAGCGCGGGCAGGCTGATCTCCGTGACGGCCTGCTCGGGCGAGCCCAGCTTGGGTACGGCGCCGGGCACCGCGCCGGTGGTGACGGCGAGCAGCGCGGCCGGGGCACCGCCCCTGCGCCGCACCGATCCCGGCACCAGCGGCCGGCCGCCGGTGTGCAGGGCGACGGCCGTGACCGGGGCCGCGACCAGGAGTGTGACGGCGCCGAGGATCAGACCCATGACCGGGTAGCCGGCCTGCTCGGACAGCACACTGCCGAGGACCGGTCCGCAGGCCACCCCGACGGATGAGGCCGAACCTGCGAGGACCGCCCAGCGGCCCCGCACGTCCAGGGAAGCGGCCAGTCCGATCAGGTACGACAGGACCACCGGGTAGACGGTGTTCCACAGGATCTCGCCGGTCGCGAACGAACCGAGGCTCCCGGCCGACGAGCTGAGCACGATGCTCGCCGCGATGACCACGGTGCCCAGACCGATCGGCACCGCCCGGCCGAGCCGGGCGCCCAGCACCCCGGCGCCCATCACACCGAGCAGGCCCGCACCGAGCGCGGCGGCGAACACCGCGCCGATGGTGACCTCGGAGAGACCGGCCTGGACCACCCCGATCCGGCTGCTGACGCCCCACAGCGCGTTCTGCGCCATGGACCAGACGAGCATGCCGCCCGCCAGCACCAGACCGGAGCGCCGGTGCGGCAGCCGGCCGACGACGGGGGCCGCGGGACCGCCGGGCGCGGGGCCGCCGAGCCGTGCGGTGGCGGGCCAGACGAGCAGGGCGACCAGGGCGATCGAGGCGAACGGCAGCCGGTGGCCGCCGCCGAGGTGCGGGATCGTCAGATAGAGGGCGCCCGCCGTCGCGGAGACGCTCAGCAGACCGAGCGACGAGGTCCGGTGCGGATCGCGCTGGGCCGCGATGCCCGCGGCGGCCACGGCGGTGGCCGTACCGGAGCCGAAGCCGCCGATCATCGCGCCCATGACCACCAACGGCACGGAGCCCGCCAGCGCGGCGCAGCCGTACCCCGCCATGGCCAGCACCAGCCCGATCCGCGCCGGGCGCCGCGGCCCGTACGTCTCGACCCGGCCCGCCAGCGTGAATCCGGCCGTGGCCGAGCTCACCAGCAGGGCGCTGCCCACCAGCCCGGCCTGGGCGGTACTGAGGCCCAGATGGACGGAGAGCCGCCCGACGATGGTGGGGAGCAGATAGGCGGCGAGGTAACCGGCGGTGAACACGGCGACCAGGGGCCACGCGGCGCGAGGGCGCGAGGACATGGGCGTTCCTGAAGACATGCCGAAGGAGGCAGAGAAGGCAGGGGAGGGCAATGCGGGACATACAGGGGGAGACGGTGCACGCGTCGGCAACTGCCGCCAACGGGGCTCGCGGGCCAATTTGTATCAACTGCGCCCAGCCCACCGAAAGCCGCTTCAGTGTGATCTGAGTCACATATGTGTTTACGCTTTGAGTGCTCGGGTAGACGCTCATATTTGCGCAGGTCAGAACCCTTGGGTGAGGAGCCGGCGCGAGCCCCGGGGACGGGGCGGCGCGGACCCTCCGGATACAGGAGCGGATCGGGCACACTGGCCGCATCTGCCACGACCGGGGAGCGCAAGGTGAGCACGGACATTCCAGCCATCGACCCACTGGACGGGCTGCGTGCCCCGCAGGACCCGGACTGCGACGTCTTCCTCACCGGCACGGTCTTCCTCGACATCATCTTCACCGGCCTGGACAGCGCCCCGGTGCGCGGTACCGAGTCCTGGGCGCGCGGCATGGGCTCCAGCCCCGGCGGGGTCGCGAACATGGCCACCGCGCTCGCACGGCTGGGCCTGCACACCTCACTGGCAGCGGCGTTCGGCGACGACCACTACGGGGAGTACTGCTGGGACGCCCTGGAGCAGGGCGAGGGCATCGACCTGTCCATGTCGCACACCGTCCCCGGCTGGCACTCACCGGTGACCGTCTCCATGGCGTACGAGGGCGAACGGACGATGGTCTCGCACGGCCACGAGGCCCCGGGCCCCGAAAGAACCCTCGGCGCCCTGCTCCCGGCCGAGGAGTCCGTCTTCCCGCGCTGTCCGCCCCGCGCGCGGGCCGCCATCGCCTCGCTCGTCCCCGGGCGCAGCGAGCCCTGGGTCGCCAAGGCCGCCGGGAACGGTGCCCGGATCTTCGCCGACGTCGGCTGGGACGAGACCGGCCGCTGGGACCTGGACGCCCTGGCCGACCTGGAACACTGCGAGGCGTTCCTGCCCAACGCCGAGGAGGCGATGCGCTACACCCGCACCGACTGCCCGCGCGCCGCCGCCCACGCCCTGGCCGAACGGGTACCGCTCGCCGTGGTCACCCTGGGCTCGGAGGGCGCGTACGCGGTGGACGCGGCGACCGGGGCGAGCGCCGAGGTGCCCGCCATCGAGGTCGAGGCGCTGGACCCGACCGGGGCGGGCGACGTCTTCGTCGCCGGCTTCGTCACCGGCACCCTGGCGGACTGGCCGCTGGCCGATCGGCTGGCCTTCGCCGGACTGACCGCGGCGCTCTCGGTGCAGGAGTTCGGCGGTTCGCTGTCGGCACCGGACTGGGAGGAGATCGCCGCCTGGTGGCAGCAGGTGCGCACCTTCGCGGACCAGGACCCCGCGGCGCTCCAGCGGTACGCGTTCCTGGAGGAACTGCTGCCCGCGGCCGCCAGGCCGTGGCCGCTGCGCCGGGCCGTCCCGACGATCGGCTTCCGCCGTCCGGCCTGAACGGGGGCAGTTGTGTTCGCAGCCCTGTGCGAAAAAGCTCTCGGTGTTGTCGGTGGCCAAGTCGTAGGCTTGGTTATCCAGAGGTTGTCGATCGGCGAGAACCCTGCAACAGGAGGTATGTGCAGGCCACAGAGCCGGCCCATGACTCAGACACCCACAGCCCAGACCCTGGCGCCGGGGCAGGCGCGAGCCCAGTTCACCGTACCGGCCAAGCATCCGATGGTGACCGTCCTGGGCTCCGGTGACGCCCTGCTGCGCGTGATCGAATCGGCCTTCCCGGCGGCCGACATCCATGTCCGGGGAAACGAGGTCAGCGCCGCCGGAGACGCGACGGAAGTCGCCCTGATCCAGCGCCTGTTCGACGAGATGATGCTGGTGCTCCGCACCGGTCAGCCGATGACGGAGGACGCAGTGGAACGCTCGATCGCGATGCTCAGGGCGAGTGAGAGCGGCGAGGGGGACGGTCAGGAGACGCCGGCCGAGGTGCTCACCCAGAACATCCTCTCCAGCCGCGGTCGCACCATCCGTCCCAAGACGCTCAACCAGAAGCGGTACGTCGACGCGATCGACAAGCACACGGTCGTCTTCGGCATCGGCCCTGCGGGTACCGGCAAGACCTATCTCGCCATGGCGAAGGCGGTCCAGGCCCTGCAGTCCAAGCAGGTCAACCGGATCATCCTGACCCGGCCCGCCGTCGAGGCGGGCGAGCGGCTCGGCTTCCTGCCGGGCACGCTCTACGAGAAGATCGACCCGTATCTGCGTCCGCTCTACGACGCCCTGCACGACATGCTCGACCCCGATTCGATCCCGCGGCTGATGGCGGCGGGCACGATCGAGGTCGCGCCGCTGGCCTACATGCGTGGCCGCACGCTCAACGACGCGTTCATCATCCTCGACGAGGCGCAGAACACCAGCGCCGAGCAGATGAAGATGTTCCTGACCCGGCTCGGCTTCGATTCGAAGATCGTCGTCACCGGTGACGTCACCCAGGTCGACCTGCCGAACGGGACCAAGAGCGGTCTGCGCCAGGTCCAGGACATCCTCGAAGGCATCCAGGACGTGCACTTCTCCCGGCTCACCTCCCAGGATGTCGTCCGGCACAAGCTCGTCGGCCGTATCGTCGACGCGTACGAGAAGTACGACAACCGAGACAGCCACAACGGGAAGTAGTCGCGCCGCACCATGTCGATCGACGTCAACAACGAGTCCGGAACCGAGGTCGACGAGCAGGCGATCCTCGACATCGCCCGCTACGCGCTCGCACGGATGCGGATCCACCCGCTGTCCGAACTCTCGGTGATCGTGGTGGACACCGACGCCATGGAGCAGCTCCACATCCAGTGGATGGACCTGCCGGGGCCGACGGATGTCATGTCCTTCCCGATGGACGAACTCCGTCCGCCGTCCAAGGACGACGAGGAGCCCCCGCAGGGGCTCCTCGGTGACATCGTGCTCTGCCCGGAGGTCGCCAAGAAGCAGGGCGAGGACGCGGAGACCCGGCACTCCATGGACGAGGAGCTCCAGCTCCTCACCGTCCACGGAGTGCTGCATCTCCTCGGGTACGACCACGAGGAGCCGGACGAGAAGGCCGAGATGTTCGGCCTCCAGGCCGCGATCGTGGACGGCTGGCGCGCCGAGCGCGGCCTGACCGGTCCCTCGCCCGCGCCCACCGTCTCGTGAGCGTTCCTCTCGTCCTCGGTGCCGTTCTGCTGGTCGTCGTCGGCTGGCTGGCGGCCTGCGCGGAGGCGGGCATCGCCCGCGTGTCCAGCTTCCGGGCCGCCGAGGCCGTCCGCTCCGGGCGGCGCGGCGGTCAGAAGCTCGAACAGGTCGCGGCCGATCCGACCCGGTATCTCAACGTCGCCCTGCTGGTGCGGGTCGCGTGCGAGATGTCGGCCGGTGTGCTCGTCACCTACGCCTGTCTGAAGGAGTTCCCGCAGACCTGGGAGGCGCTGGCCGTCGCGATGGCCGTGATGGTCCTCGTCTCCTATGTCGCCATCGGCGTGTCACCGCGCACCATCGGCCGCCAGCACCCGCTGAACACGGCCACCGCCGCCGCCTACGTGCTGCTGCCGCTGGCCAGGGTCATGGGCCCGATTCCGCAGCTGCTGATCCTCATCGGCAACGCGCTGACGCCCGGCAAGGGGTTTCGCAAGGGACCGTTCGCCAGCGAGGCCGAACTGCGGGCGCTGGTCGACCTCGCCGAGGCGGAGTCGCTGATCGAGGACGAGGAGCGCCGCATGGTGCACTCCGTCTTCGAACTCGGTGACACGCTCGTGCGCGAGGTCATGGTGCCTCGGACCGACCTGGTCTGCATCGAGCGCTACAAGACGATCCGGCAGGCGCTGACCCTGGCGCTGCGCTCCGGCTTCTCGCGGATCCCGGTCACCGGGGAGAACGAGGACGACATCGTCGGCATCGTGTACCTCAAGGACCTGGTCCGCAAGACGCACATCAACCGCGAGTCGGAGGCCGATCTGGTCTCCACGGCGATGCGGCCGGCGGCGTTCGTGCCCGACACGAAGAACGCCGGCGATCTCCTGCGCGAGATGCAGCAGGAGCGCAGCCACGTCGCCGTCGTGATCGACGAGTACGGCGGCACCGCGGGCATCGTCACCATCGAGGACATCCTCGAAGAGATCGTCGGCGAGATCACCGACGAGTACGACCGTGAACTCCCGCCGGTCCAGGAGCTGGAGAACGGCTGCTTCCGGGTGACCGCTCGCCTCGACATCGGCGACCTGGGGGAGCTGTTCGGCCTCGACGAGTTCGACGACGAGGACGTGGAGACGGTCGGCGGTCTTCTCGCGAAGGCGCTCGGACGGGTTCCGATCGCCGGTGCTTCCTCGCCGGTCGACCTGCCCGACGGCCGCCGGATCCGGCTGACCGCGGAGTCCCCGGCGGGGCGCCGGAACAAGATTGTCACGGTGCTGGTGGAGCCCGTGGAGCCGGAGAGGTTGGAGGAGGGGTGACTCCGCATCAGCTGAGGGCCTTCTGCCTGGAGTTCAACGCGAGCGTCGAGGAGTTCCCGTTCGGGCCGGAGGCGTCCGTCTTCAAGGTGCTCGGCAAGATGTTCGCGCTCAGCACGTTGGACGCGCGTCCGCTGACGGTGAACCTCAAGTGCGATCCGGACGAGGCGGTGCGGCTCCGCGAGGAGTACGACGCGGTGGTGCCCGGCTGGCACATGAACAAGCGGCACTGGAACACGGTGACGGTGTCCGGGGTGCCGGACCAGGTGCTCCGTGAGCTCATCGAGGACTCCTACGACCTGGTGGTGGCGGGCCTGCCGAAGGCGGAACGGCTGCGACTGGACCGGGCGTAGGACGCTGCGGGGCGGGGCCTTCGGCGCGCAGTCGGTCACGGGAAGGGGCGGGGCGGGGAACGGGCCCTTCGGTTCGTATGCTCGGCACATGACTGAGAGCACCGACCTCGGCCCCGAGGACCGCAAGATCGTCACGCTGGCGCGCAGCGCCCGTGCCCGCAACGGCGTGCCGGAGGGCGCGGCCGTACGGGACGAGACCGGACGGACGTATGTCGCGGGCACCGTCCGACTGGAGTCGCTGAAGCTCAGCGCCCTGCAGACCGCCGTGGCGATGGCCGTGGCCAGCGGCGCCACGTCGCTGGAGGCGGCCGCGGTCGTCTCCGAGGCGCAGACCCCGTCGGACGCGGACCGCGCCGCGGTACGGGACCTGGGCGGCCCGGACACCCCGGTCCTGCTCGCCGGGCCCGACGGCGTGCTGCGGGTCAGCGTGACGGCGGGCTGACGGCGACAGGATCCGCACCTGGCGTGCGAACGCCCCGCACCCCGCCGGTGCGGGGCGTTCGCCCATCAGGTGGGAGGAACGCGGATCTTGACACCATCTGATGGTCCATCAGTCGGTGCGTTTCGCTTCCATTGACTTCTTTTCGGCCGGAGTCGTCAATGGGCCCCCTGTCGGCGCAGAAGAGCCGCTGCGCCGCATCCGGCAGGAGGGGGCTCCATGCGTCCGACCGTTCGAAGCATCAGCATGCGAAGATCCGGCGCGCGAAGACGTTCCGGGCGCAGCCGTCGCTGGGGTGCCGCGCTGGGCGTGGGCGCGCTCGTCGTGGCCGGGGGCGGGGGACTCGCGGGCCCCGCGCAGGCCATGGTGACGGCCTCCGTGCCGGTGGACTTCCCCACCCACTGCATCCCGCCGGCCATCGCGGGCCTCCCGCCGATCGACGGGCCGACCAAGGCCGAGATCACCGTCGACAACGCCGCACCCACGGTGGGCGACACCGTCACGGTCACGTACACCGTCGTCAAGCCCGCCGCGGGCAACCCGGTCGATCTGGCCCTGCCCGCCGACATCATGACGCCGACCGGCAAGGTCACCGTCGGCGGCGCGCAGTCCGCGAGCATCACCGTCGCGGGCCCGAAGAAGAACGCCCCGGTACCCGGCAAGGGCGACTTCCCTTCGTTCTCGATGACCGGCACGTTCACGGTCACCGCGCCAGGACAGATCACGCTGTCGCCCGGTGACTACAACATCCACACCAGCTACATCATGGAGCTGGACACCCCCTGCACGGTGACGGATCCGCCCGCCCCCGTCTCCGAGACGATCCTCGCGACGGACGGCGGCGGCCAGGTCAACGAGCGTGCCATCCAGCTGGGCGCGGCATCCGGCAAGGCGGGCGACGCGGTCACCGTGACCGGGTCGAAGTTCACCGCGGGCGCGGACATCACGCTGGCGGGCCGGGCCGGGGACAAGCAGACCGCCGACACGGCCACCGTCAAGGCGGACGGCTCCGGCCGCTTCAGCGGCCGGCTCACCGTCAACGATCCGGCGACCACCGGCATCGTCGCCTACGAGGGCGGTGGCTGGGACGCGGCCAAGGGCGCGGGCCCGCAGGCCTACACCGTCACCGGGGGCGGCGGCGGGATCCCGGACGGCAGCCAGCGGCTCGACGCGTCCGTGAAGGCGGGCACGCTGTCCATGGTCCAGGCCGGGGACACGGTCGAGATGTCGGCGGTCGACTTCGGCAGGGGCGGTGCCTCCCGCGGCTCCCTGCAGACGGTGACGGTCGAGGACTACCGCGGCGGGCCCGCCGGCTGGTCCCTGACCGGAAAGGTCACCGACTTCAAGGGCCCCGGCGGCGCCACGATCGGGGCGTCCGAACTCGGCTGGACCCCGGTCTGCGCGACGAAGGCCGGAAGTCCCAGCACCTGTGCGGCCGGTTCCCAGGGGCCGGTCGGCAGCGCGGGCGCCACGCTGGCGTCCACGCCGAACGGGACCTTCACCGGCGGCGAGTTCACCGTCGACGCCCGGCTCGCGCTGAACGTACCGGCGTACACCGCCCCCGGCGCGTACTCCGGCGTGCTCACCCTCACCCTCGCGTGACCGAGCAGCCCCGACCGATCCGGTGGACCGGGCGCGCACCCGCCCGGACCACCGACCACACGACCACCCGGGGGTCCCGCACCGTGCGCAAGCTGTCCGTACTCCTCCTGGCCGGCGCCCTGCTGCTGACCGGCGCCCCCGCCGTCCACGCCGCGGACAACGGCAGCTGGTCGGTCTACCCGGCCACCGCCCGGGCCGGTCAGCGCCCGTACTTCTACCTCTCCGCCGACCCCGGCGCCACGCTCGACGACCGGGTCACCGTCACCAACAAGACGGACCGGCCGCAGACCTTCCGGCTGTACGCCGCCGACGCCTACAACACCCCGCGCGACGGAGGCTTCGCCGTCCGTGCACAGAACGAGAGACAGCGCTCGGTCGGCGCCTGGGCGAAGACCGACCGCGACCGGATCACGGTTCGGGCGCACGGCTCGGTCACCGTGCCGGTCACCATCACCGTCCCCGAGGACGCCGAGCCGGGCGACCACCCCGGCGCCCTCGTCGCCCTCGACGAACGCATCGACCCCGCCGACGCGGGGGCCGTCGCCGTCGGCATCCGCAAGGCGGTCGGTGCCCGCATCTACCTGCGGGTGAACGGGCCGACCATGCCCGCGCTCTCCGTCGACGACGTGAAGGTCGAACACACCCAGCCACTGGTCCCGGGCACCGGGAAGAGCCGGGCCGTGATCTCGTACACGCTCCACAACCGGGGCAACGTCACCCTCAACCCCAAGGTCGCCCTCAGGGCCGAGGGCCTCTTCGGCCGCACCCTGCTCGCCCGCGACCTGAAGAAGATCCCCTCCGAGCTGCTGCCCCGCCAGCAGGTCCGGCTCACCGAGCAGTGGGCGGACGCGCCCCAGCTGGAATGGGGCGAGATCGAGGTGACCGCGAGCGCCCGCGAGACCCGCGAGTCCGCCGCCGTCGGGTACTTCGCCCTGCCCTGGCTGATGGCCGGGATCCTGCTGGTGATCGTCGGCGCGGGCGCGGGACTGTGGATCCGGGCCCGTCGGAGCCGTACCGGCACGGCCTGAGGCGACGCGCGACAGGCCCCGGCGCGCCCCTTGGTACGGCGGGGCCGCCGGGATCGGGGACAATGGGCGCCATGAGCGTTCGACCTGACACAGAAGCCGCTGCACAGCAGGCTGCGAACAACGCCCCGCACCGGGCCGGTTTCGCCTGCTTCGTGGGCCGCCCCAACGCGGGCAAGTCCACCCTCACGAACGCTCTGGTCGGCCAGAAGGTGGCGATCACCTCCAATCGGCCCCAGACCACCCGGCACACCGTGCGCGGCATCGTGCACCGCGAGGACGCGCAGCTGATCCTGGTCGACACCCCGGGCCTCCACAAGCCGCGCACCCTGCTCGGCGAGCGTCTCAACGACGTCGTGCGCACCACGTGGGCCGAGGTCGACGTCATCGGCTTCTGCCTGCCGGCCGACCAGAAGCTGGGCCCCGGCGACAAGTACATCGTCAAGGAACTCGCCGGCATCAAGAAGACCCCGAAGATCGCTGTCATCACCAAGACCGACCTGGTCGACTCCAAGCAGCTCGCCGAACAGCTGCTCGCCGTCTCCCGCCTCGGTGAGGAGCTCGGCTTCGAGTGGGCCGAGATCATTCCGGTCTCCGCGGTGAAGGCGGAGCAGGAGGCGGGACGCAGTCCCTCGAACAAGGGCGGTGGTGGGAGAGGGGCCGGCCAGGTGGACCTGCTGGCCGATCTGATCGCCCCGCTGCTGCCCGAGAGCCCGCCGCTCTACCCGGAGGGCGACCTCACCGACGAGCCCGAGATGGTCATGGTCGCGGAGCTGATCCGCGAGGCCGCGCTCGAAGGCGTACGGGACGAGCTGCCGCACTCCATCGCGGTGGTCGTCGAGGAGATGCTGCCGCGCGAGGACCGCCCGGCGGACAAGCCGCTGCTCGACATCCATGCCAACGTCTACATCGAGCGCCCCAGCCAGAAGGGCATCATCATCGGCCCGAAGGGCAAGCGGCTGAAGGACGTCGGCACGAAGTCGCGCAAGCACATCGAGGCACTGCTCGGCACGCCGGTCTTCCTGGACCTGCACGTGAAGGTGGCCAAGGACTGGCAGCGCGACCCGAAACAGCTGCGCAAGCTCGGGTTCTGACCCGGGTCAGGGACACACCGGCGTTCCGGCCGCGGCCCAGGCGCGCGCCCGTCTCACGCGCCCTCCTTCAGGACGCGTGAGATCAGTGCGCGCTGGGCGTCGGTCAGCCGGGGGTCCGCGCAGTGGATGGTCCGGTCACCGACCGTGATCCGGTACCGGAAACCGTCCGGAACGCCGCGGGGCGGGGTGTCGTGGCCCGAGACGAGCGCCGAGCGCGCCAGTGCCTCCCACTCCGCGGCGTCGGCCCGCCCGGCGGTGTCGACCTCGCCATGGCGTGCGATGCCGGCGAAGCCGCCGGTCCTGCTGACCTGAATCCGCATGCGGTGTCCTCCATCGCCGGACGGGCCGGGAAATGCCCTACGCGGTCGGTACGCCCACCTCCGACCATGCCTTCAGGACGGCCTCCGCCTCGTCGCCCTCTCCGAAGCGGCTGCGTGCCGCGGCCACGGTCAGCCGGGCGAAGGACGCGAAGTCCGCGTCCACGGCCAGTCGACCACCTGTGAGCACATCGAACCAGAGCTGCCCGGCGCGTTCCCACGCATTGCCGCCGAGGGCCGTCGCCAGGAGATAGAACGCCCGGTTCGGGATGCCGGAATTGAGGTGCACGCCGCCGTTGTCCTCGCCGGTGCGGATGTAGTCCTCCATCGACGCGGGCTGCGGGTCCTTGCCGAGCACGTCGTCGTCGTACGCCGTTCCCGGTGCCTTCATCGAACGCAACGCCTCGCCCCGGACACCGGGGGCCAGCAGTCCGGCGCCGATCAGCCAGTCGGCCCGGTCGGCGCTCTGGCCCAGCGAGTACTGCTTGACCAGGGAACCGAAGACGTCGGACATCGATTCGTTGAGCGCGCCGGACTGGCCGTAGTAGCTCAGATTGGCGGTGTACTGGGTCAGGCCGTGCGTCAGTTCGTGGGCGATCACGTCGATGGCGACGGTGAAGTCCAGGAAGATCTCCCCGTCCCCGTCGCCGAAGACCATCTGCTCGCCGTCGAAGAAGGCGTTGTTGTACTTCTCGTCGTAGTGCACGGAACCGATCAGCGGGAGCCCGTTGCCGTCGATCGAACGGCGGCCGTACGCCTTGAGCAGCAGTTCGAAGGTGGCGCCGAGTCCCGCGTACGCCCGGTTGACGCTCGCGTCCTTCGTCGGCTCCTGGCCCTCGGCGCGGACCTTGGTGCCGGGCAACTGTGTGCGGTGACGGCAGTCGTACAGCGTCCGGTCGGGCTTGTCGGACGCCTCCCCCTCGGCCGCGGGGGCGACGGGCAGGGTGACGACCGTGGCCATCTGGCGGCGTGTGCGGCGGGCGGCGTCGCTCTCCAGGGTGCGGCGGGCGGGACCCGCGAGGTCGGGGTTGTCGGACTGCGACAGCTTGTCGAGGACATGGGGCGGCACGATGGTGCAGAAGACGGGGCGGAACCCGTGCTGAGACTGAGGCTGCATACAGCCGACTGTGGCACCGGGTAACGGTCATGTCACTGGTTGCGACCAGGATTGACGAAATGGAGTGATCGATCACTCTTGGGCGTTTCTGGCGCCCGGTCCCGCATACTGATACGGGACGGACGCATCAGGCGCCTCTCGGTTAGTCTCGTCGCATCATGCGTTTCGGGCTGCTTCTTCTTAGCTGCCGCGGCGAGGGCCTGTAGTCGTAGGCCGACCCCCTCCCCGCGGAGTCTGGTGCTGCAGCGACACAGTCGGCCGTCTCATTGGTTGGACCCCGAGGAGCCGTACGCCATGACCGCCGCACATCCCGCTCAGACCCCCGCCGGGAACGCTGTCGGACGCCCGACGCCGATCACCAACGCCACTCAGCTGCAGAAGCCGTCCGGGATGCCCATCCACAAGTACGGCCGGTACGAGGCCGTCGAGATCCCCGACCGCACCTGGCCGGACAACCGGATCACCGTCGCGCCCCGCTGGCTCTCCACCGATCTGCGCGACGGCAACCAGGCCCTGATCGACCCGATGTCGCCGGCCCGCAAGCGCGAGATGTTCGATCTGCTCGTACGCATGGGCTACAAGGAGATCGAGGTCGGGTTCCCGTCCTCCGGCGAGACCGACTTCGCGTTCGTCCGCTCCATCATCGAAGAGGGTGCGATCCCCGAGGACGTGACGATCTCCGTCCTGACGCAGGCCCGCGAGGACCTGATCGAGCGGACCGTCGAGTCCCTCGTCGGCGCCCACCGCGCGACCGTGCACCTGTACAACGCGACGGCGCCCACCTTCCGCCGGGTCGTCTTCCGCGGCTCGAAGGACGACATCAAGCAGATCGCCGTGGACGGTACCCGGCTGGTCATGGAGTACGCGGAGAAGCTGCTGGGCCCGGAGACGATCTTCGGCTACCAGTACAGCCCCGAGATCTTCACCGACACCGAGCTGGACTTCGCCCTGGAGGTCTGCGAGGCGGTCTGTGACGTCTGGCAGCCGGAGGAGGGCCGCGAGATCATCCTCAACCTGCCCGCCACCGTGGAGCGTTCGACCCCCTCCACGCACGCGGACCGGTTCGAGTGGATGTCGCGCAACCTGTCGCGCCGCGAGTTCGTCTGCCTGTCGGTCCACCCGCACAACGACCGCGGCACCGCCGTCGCCGCCGCCGAACTGGCCATCATGGCCGGTGCGGACCGGATCGAGGGCTGTCTGTTCGGCCAGGGCGAGCGCACCGGCAACGTCGACCTGGTCACCCTGGGCATGAACCTGTTCTCGCAGGGCGTCGACCCGCAGATCGACTTCTCGCAGATCGACGAGATCCGCCGCACCAGCGAGTACTGCAACCAGATGGAGGTCCACCCGCGCCACCCCTACGCGGGCGACCTGGTCTACACCGCCTTCTCCGGCTCCCACCAGGACGCCATCAAGAAGGGCTTCGACGCCATGGAGGCCGACGCGGCCGCCCGGGGCACGACGGTCGACGACATCGAGTGGGCGGTGCCGTACCTGCCGATCGACCCGAAGGACGTCGGCCGCAGCTACGAGGCCGTCATCCGGGTCAACTCGCAGTCCGGCAAGGGCGGAATCGCCTACGTCCTGAAGAACGACCACAAGCTGGACCTGCCGCGCCGGATGCAGATCGAGTTCTCCCGGATCATTCAGGCCAAGACCGACGCCGAGGGCGGCGAGGTCACGCCGACGCAGATCTGGTCCACGTTCCAGGACGAGTACCTGCCGAACCCGGACAACGCTGCGGCTCAGTGGGGTCGCGTGCAGATCCGCTCCGGTCAGACCACGACCGGCTCCGACGGCCGGGACACCATCACCGTCGAGGCGACCGTGGACGGCACGGACACCGTGCTGACCGGTACCGGAAACGGCCCGATCTCCGCGTTCTTCGAAGCGCTGCAGGCCATCGGCATCGATGCCCGCCTGCTGGACTACACCGAGCACACCATGAGCGAGGGCGCCAGCTCCCAGGCCGCCTCGTACATCGAGTGCGCGATCGACGGCAGGGTCCTGTGGGGCATCGGCATCGACGCCAACACCACGCGTGCCTCGCTGAAGGCGGTCGTCTCCGCCGTCAACCGCGCCACCCGCTGACCCGGTGCCCGAAAGGGCATGAAGCCGCACGGCCGAGAACCCCGTCCACCCGCATCCGGGGGGCGGGGTTCTCGGCCATCTCCGGCGGTTGTGACGACCGAGGTGCTGACGCCACATCGTGACTGTGGTTAACATCACGTCCACACGGCAATGTTGCCGGAGAGGGCACCCCCGTGCCGTCAGGGCTACGGGGGAGTTACGGAGGTGTGCGACGTGCGGTCAGCCCGGGGACAACGCGCCATGAAGCTGCGTATCTGCGGCATCCGCACCATCTGGGACACCGTCGGGGACGGGGAGTTCTTCTGCCCCGGCTGCGGCGGCGACCGCAACTACCGTCGGCTCACCGGCCGTCGCCGTTTCGCGGTGCTCGGCGTGCCGATGGTGCGGCGCGGCACCACGGGACCGGTCGTCGAATGCGCCGCCTGCCAGGACCGGTTCGACACCGACGTGCTGGACCACCCCACCACCACCCGGTTCTCCGCGATGCTCCGGGACGCCGTCCACACGGTCGCGCTCGGCGTCCTCGCGGCCGGTGGCACCGCCTCCCGCACGGCCCTGGAGGCCGCGGCCGCCCTCGTGCGCGACGCCGGATTCGACGACTGCACGGAGGAACAGCTCTCCACCGTCGTCGAGGTCCTCGCCGCCGACATCGGCCACGGCGCCGCCTTCGACCCGGCGGCCGAGGCCTGCGGCGCGGCCCTCGCCATCGAACTGCACGAGGCACTGGAACCCCTCGCCCCGCACCTGGCCCCCGCCGGACGCGAATCGATCCTGCTGCAGGGGGCCAGGATCGCACTCGCCGACGGCCCGTACGGGCAGGCGGAGCGCGAGGTGCTGACCATGGTCGGCGGGGCGCTGCAGCTCTGCCCCGAGGACACCGCCCGACTGCTCGCGGCGGCTGCGCGCACCCCCTCCTGAAGGTCGGCGCCCGCGACCGGGCCCAGCCGACGATCGTCGCGTACGAATCGGGGCTGGTCGTAGCGGCCGCGGGCGGGGGCGGACGGGCAGTAGGGGTCCCTGATCAGGTCTGATCCGAACGGAAAGCCCCTGGGCGGCCCCGGCCCGGGGGGCGGGCCCCATGAGCCCTCCCCGTACCGGACAATGGACGCATGAGCTTGTTCCGGGACGACGGCGTGGTGCTGCGCACGCAGAAGCTGGGCGAGGCCGACCGGATCATCACGATCCTGACCCGTGGCCACGGCCGGGTGCGGGCCGTCGCCCGCGGCGTGCGGCGCACGAAGTCCAAGTTCGGGGCACGGCTGGAACCCTTCTCCCACGTGGACGTGCAGTTCTTCGCCCGGGGCAGCGAACTGATCGGCCGCGGCCTGCCGCTCTGCACCCAGAGCGAGACGATCGCCCCGTACGGCGGCGGCATCGTCACCGACTACGCCCGCTACACCGCGGGCACCGCGATGCTGGAGACCGCCGAACGGTTCACCGACCACGAGGGCGAGCCCGCGGTCCAGCAGTACCTGCTGCTCGTCGGAGGGCTGCGCACCCTCGCCCGCGGCGAACACGACCCGCATCTCATCCTCGACGCCTTCCTGCTGCGGTCGCTCGCCGTCAACGGCTACGCACCCAGCTTCGAGGACTGCGCGAAGTGCGGAATGCCCGGACCGAACCGGTTCTTCTCCGTCGCGGCGGGCGGCGTCATATGCGGCGACTGCCGGGTACCCGGCAGCGTCGTACCCTCGGCTGAGGCCGTCACCCTGTTGAGCGCGCTGCTCACCGGCGACTGGGAGACAGCGGACGCGTGCGAGGCGCGTCATGCCAGGGAGGGGAGCGGACTGGTGTCCGCCTATCTGCACTGGCATCTGGAGCGCGGACTGCGCTCACTGCGGTACGTAGAGAATTGACACAGGCAGATCAGGCAGAGGGAGCGAGACAGTTCATGGCAGTACGCGGGATGCTCGGCGGCCGTAACCGGCGCGACTACAAGACCCCGGAGCCGCACCCCTCCGGAGCCACGCCCCCGAAGATCCCCGGCGAGCTGGTGCCCAAGCACATCGCCGTCGTGATGGACGGCAACGGCCGCTGGGCCAAGGAACGCGGCCTCCCGCGCACCGAGGGCCACAAGGTCGGCGAGGGCGTCGTCATGGACGTCCTCAAGGGGTGCATCGAGATGGGCGTCAAGAACCTCTCGCTGTACGCGTTCTCCACCGAGAACTGGAAGCGGTCCCCGGAGGAGGTGAAGTTCCTGATGAACTTCAACCGGGACGTCATCCGCCGCCGCCGTGACGAGATGGACGAACTCGGCATCCGCATCCGCTGGGTGGGGCGCATGCCCAAGCTGTGGAAGTCCGTCGTCCAGGAGCTCCAGGTCGCCCAGGAGCAGACGAAGGACAACGACAAGATGACGCTGTACTTCTGCGTCAACTACGGTGGCCGGGCCGAGATCGCCGACGCCGCACAGCGCCTCGCGCAGGACGTCGCGGCCGGGAAGCTGGACCCGTCGAAGGTCAACGAGAAGACGTTCGCGAAGTACATCTACTACCCGGACATGCCGGACGTCGACCTCTTCGTCCGCCCCAGCGGTGAGCAGCGCACGTCCAATTATCTGATCTGGCAGAGCGCCTACGCCGAGATGGTCTTCCAGGACGTGCTCTGGCCGGACTTCGACCGCCGCGACCTGTGGCGGGCCTGCCTGGAGTACGCCCAGCGGGACCGGCGGTTCGGCGGCGCGGTGGAAGCGGTCCAGGAGCCGAAGGGCTGAGGAAGGGAGGTCCGGGGGCGCCGCCCCCGGACCGTCGTCAGCCCTTCGCGCTCGCGCACTCCGCGCACGTTCCGAAGATCTCCACCGTGTGCGCCACGTTCACATATCCGTGCTGTGCGGCGATCGTCTCCGCCCACTGCTCCACCGCGGGGCCCTCGACCTCCACGGCCTTGCCGCACATCCGGCACACCAGGTGGTGGTGGTGATCCCCGGTCGAGCAGCGCCGGTACACGGACTCGCCGTCCGTGGTGCGCAGCACATCGACCTCGCCCGCGTCGGCGAGGGACTGAAGGGTGCGGTAGACGGTGGTCAGCCCGACCGAGTCACCGCGGTGCTTGAGCACGTCGTGCAGCTCCTGGGCGCTGCGGAACTCGTCCACCTCGTCGAGCGCCGCCGCCACCGCCGCCCGCTGCCGGGTCGACCGGCCGCGTACCGGGGCCGCGTTCGTTCCACTGATCGGCGCCGTCGCCACAGCAGCCTCCTCGTGTCGCCCGTACCTGTGTCGGGCCATTGTGCCAGCCCGCCCGGGCGTCACGGTCAAACCCGGAGTTCGTCCGTGGCCGAACGGGAGGCCGGTACCTCAAGAGTGCACTCCCCGGACGCCGCTTCGCTCTGCCGGGCGCGCCTTCTGGCCAGCGGGGTCGCGAGCAGTGTCAGGCCGACGAAGACCACGATGGCCAGCAGCACGATCGTCGCGCCGGGCGGGACGTCCTGGTAGTACGAGGTCACGGTGCCCGCCAGGGTCACCGCCGTACCGATGACGACCGACAGTACGAAGGTCACCTTGAAGGACCTGGAGATCTGCTGCGCGGCCGCGACCGGCACCACCATCAGCGCGCTGACCAGCAGCAGCCCGACCACCCGCATCGCCACGGTGACGGTCACCGCCGCCGTCACGGCGACCAGCAGGTTCAGCGCGCGCACCGGCAGGCCGGTGACCCGGGCGAACTCCTCGTCCTGGCTGACGGCGAAGAGCTGCCTGCGCAGCCCCAGCGTCACCAGCAGCACGAAGGCGGCCAGCAGACAGATCGCGGTGACGTCCTCGGTGGAGACCGTGGACAGGGAGCCGAAGAGGTACGAGGTGAGGTTGGCGTTGGAGCCGGTGTCGGAGAGGTTGATCAGCAGGACACCGCCCGCCATGCCGCCGTAGAACAGCATGGCCAGCGCGATGTCCCCGCGGGTGCGCCCGTACCAGCGGATCAGCTCCATCGCGACGGCGCCGACGACGGCGACCGCCGTGGCCATCCACACCGGGCTGGTGGAGAGCAGGAAGCCGAGGCCGACACCGGTCATCGCGATATGACCGATGCCGTCTCCCATCAGGGCCTGGCGGCGCTGGACGAGGTAGACGCCGACGGCGGGGGCGATGACGCCGACCAGTACGGCGGCGAGCAGGGCCCGCTGCATGAACGGAGGGTGGAGGAATTCCATGATCAGCTCAGCAGTCCGGTCCGGACGGGCTCGGAAGCCGCGTGGGGGTGTACATGGTCGTGTCCGGGCAGGGCGTGCTGGCCCAGCGCCTTCGGGGGCGGCCCGTCGTGCATCACACAGCCGTCGCGCAGCACGATCGCGCGGTCGATGAGCGGCTCCAGCGGGCCGAGCTCGTGCAGGACGAGCAGCACCGTGGTGCCGGCCGCGACCTGTTCCCGGAGCGTCGCCGCGAGGATCTCCTGGCTGGCCAGATCGACGCCGGCCATCGGCTCGTCCATGATCAGCAGCTCCGGTTCGGCGGCCAGCGCCCGCGCGATCAGTACCCTCTGGTGCTGTCCGCCGGAGAGCGCGTCCACCGAGTCCCTGGCCCGGTCGGCGAGGCCGACGAGCTCGATGGCCCGGTCGACGGCGGCCCGGTCGGCCTTGCGCAGCAGCCCCAGCTTCGTACGGGACAGCCGCCCGGAGGAGACGACCTCACGGATCGTGGCGGGGACACCGCCGGCCGCCGTGGTGCGCTGGGGGACGTAACCGACACGCGCCCAGGTGCGGAAGCGGCGCAGCGGGGTGCCGAACAGTTCGACGGAACCACCGGAGAGCGGCACCTGGCCGATGACGGAGCGCACGGCGGTCGACTTGCCCGAGCCGTTGGCGCCGAGCAGGGCGACGACCTCGCCGCGGTGGACGGTCAGGTCGATGCCGCGCAGCACCACACGCGCGCCGAGTGCGGCCGTGGCGCCCCGCAGGGCTATGACGGGCTCGGTCGTGGTGCTCCCGGACTCGGGCATGAGCGACTCCGATACTGCTGCGATGGGTGTTGCGTGGATCACTTCGCGCCGAGCGCCTTCTGCAGGGCGGCGAGGTTGGACTGCATGACCTCGATGTAGTCAGCGCCCTTGGACTTGTCCGTGATTCCCTCCAGCGGGTCCAGGACGTCGGTCCTCAGTCCGGTGTCCTTGGCGAGGGTCTTCGCGGTCTTGTCGCTGGCGAGCGTCTCGAAGAATACGGTGCTGACCTTGTTCTTCTTCGCGATGGTGTGGATCTCGTCGATCCGGGCGGGGCTGGGCTCGGCCTCGGGGTCGACGCCGGCGATGCCCTCCTGGGTCAGGCCGTAGCGTTCGGCGAGGTAGCCGAAGGCGGAGTGCGTGGTGATGAAGGTCTTGGTCGTGGTGTTCTTCAGGCCGTTCGCGTACGCCGTGTTCAGGCCGTCGAGCCTGGTGACCAGCGCGTCCGTGTTCTTGCGGTAGTCCGCGGCGTGGTCCGGGTCGGTCTTCTCCAGCGACTTCCCGACGCCCTTGGCGACCTCGGCGTACTTCACGGGATCGAGCCAGATGTGGGGGTCGGCTCCGGCCTCGTCGCCGTGGTGCTCATGACCGTGTTCGTCGGCTCCGGTCTCGGTGCCGTGGTCCTCCAGCGCGGTGAGCTTCGAGGCGTCGACGACGTCCTTCGCGCCGGACTGCTTGATGGCGTCGTCCACGGCGGGCTGGATGCCCTTGAGGTAGAGGACGTAGTCGGCGTCACCGAGTCCGCCGATCTGCCGCGGGGTGAGCTCCAGATCGTGCGGCTCGACCCCTGGCTTGGTCAGCGTGGTGACGGAGACATGCTTCCCGCCGATCTGCTCGGCCAGGAACTGCATGGGATAGAACGAGGCCACCACGTTCAGCTTGTCGCCGTTCTTGTGATCGGCGGCATTCGAGCCGGAGCAGGCGGTGAGCACCGTGAGGCCGAGGGCGGCTGCTCCGGCAACGGCGGCGGTGGGTATGAGGCGGCTTACGTTCATGACAGTCATTTTCAACAAAAGTGGAAACGATTGTCAACAAGCCTGATGAGATGACCGCTCGGCCGTCCGCGCCGATACCGATTTGATCGAAGGGGAGTGCCCGCCGGTAATCTGAAGCATTCGCCCGCCCGTCTCCCGAGCACCACCCCCCCCACGAGGCGCTTCGCGCCACCCTGTCCAGTTTCGTCGTCGTAATGAAGAGAGCACCGTGGCCGCCGACAAGATCGACTCCATCGTCAGCCTGAGCAAGCGCCGTGGCTTCGTCTATCCCTGCAGTGAGATCTACGGTGGTCAGCGCGCCGCCTGGGACTACGGGCCGCTGGGCGTGGAGATGAAGGAGAACCTCAAGCGCCAGTGGTGGCGCTACATGGTCACCTCGCGCGAGGACGTGGTCGGTCTCGACTCGTCGGTCATCCTGGCCCCCGAGGTGTGGGTGGCCTCCGGCCACGTCGCCACGTTCACCGACCCGCTGACCGAGTGCACCTCCTGCCACAAGCGCTTCCGCGCCGACCACCTGGAGGAGGCGTACGAGGAGAAGCACGGTCACGCGCCCACGAACGGCCTGGCCGAGCTCAACTGCCCCAACTGCGGCAACAAGGGCACCTTCACCGAGCCCAAGCAGTTCTCGGGTCTGCTCTCCACCCACCTCGGCCCGACCCAGGACTCCGGCTCGGTCGCCTATCTGCGTCCCGAGACCGCGCAGGGCATCTTCACCAACTTCGGCCAGGTCCAGCAGACCTCGCGCAAGAAGCCGCCGTTCGGCATCGCCCAGATGGGCAAGTCCTTCCGGAACGAGATCACTCCGGGCAACTTCATCTTCCGTACCCGCGAGTTCGAGCAGATGGAGATGGAGTTCTTCGTCAAGCCGGGCGAGGACGAGGAGTGGCAGCAGTACTGGATGGACCAGCGCTGGAACTGGTACACGGACCTCGGCATGCGCGAGGAGAACATGCGCTGGTTCGAGCACCCGAAGGAGAAGCTCTCCCACTACTCCAAGCGCACCGCCGACATCGAGTACCGCTTCCGCTTCGGCGGCAGTGAGTGGGGCGAGCTGGAGGGTGTCGCCAACCGCACGGACTACGACCTCAAGGCGCACTCCAAGGCCTCGGGCACGGATCTGTCCTTCTTCGACCAGGAGGCCGGCGAGCGCTGGACCCCCTACGTCATCGAGCCGGCGGCCGGTGTCGGCCGCGCGATGCTCGCCTTCCTCCTCGACGCGTACATCGAGGACGAGGCGCCCAACGCCAAGGGCGTCATGGAGAAGCGCACCGTGATGCGTCTCGACCCGCGCCTCGCGCCGGTCAAGGTCGCCGTCCTGCCACTGTCCCGCAACCCGCAGCTGTCGCCGAAGGCCAAGGGCCTCGCCTCCGACCTGCGGAAGAACTGGAACATCGAGTTCGACGACGCGGGTGCCATCGGCCGCCGCTACCGCCGTCAGGACGAGATCGGTACGCCGTTCTGCGTCACCGTCGACTTCGACACGCTCGACGACAACGCGGTCACCGTGCGCGAGCGCGACACCATGAAGCAGGAGCGCGTCTCCCTGGACCAGATCCAGGCCTACCTCGGCGCCCGGCTGCTGGGCTGCTGACGCACCACGGTCCGACGACGAAGCCCCCGGTTCCCCGTACGGAACCGGGGGCTTCGTTGCACACTGTCCACGCCGAGCGTCGCGCCCGCGCGCCCACGCGTCCACAGGAGGCTCCGATGCCGTCCATGACCACGAGCAAGGTCAGCAGATGGGATCAGCACGGCCGTGAACACGTCGTCCACGTGACGAAGTCGGGGATGCAGCGGCAGTTGAGCTGCGACACCTGCGGATGGCGCAAGGGGGTGCAGTTCCTGCCCTGGCTCAAGGCCGGGGAACATCTCGCCGAGGCCCATCAGGCGACGGTCGACCCGACCGCCTGAGCGGACCGCCCGCGCCCGGCGCCGTCGTGCGCGGGATCGTCGCCGTGGGGCCGTCGCGCGCAGGGGCCGGGCGGCAGGGGGCCGGCGCGCCGCTGAACTCGGCCGTGGTGGCGGGACCCTGCCGGGGCGCGCGGAAAATCAGGTGCCCGGCCCGGTCCGGCCGGGGTACGGTTCCGGCATGTATTCGTTCTTCCAGATCTACGAGTGAGCGCGCGGCGGGCCCGACCACCCGCCGCCCATCGGATCGATTCCAGGTCGCTTCAGACCTCACTTCTCACCACGAATGGGAGAACACCGTGGCCAAGAGCCGCAACAACCTCCTCGGTGTGGGCGGACAGCGCAAGAAGCTGTCCCGCGCCGATCAGCAGGGCGTGGGCCCTGCGCGCGATGCCGACCGCAAGACCGCTGCCGACCAGAAGCAGGAGCTGGTGCGCAAGATGCGTGAGCGCGCACAGTCGGGGTCGGCCTCCGCGCAGACCGTGCCGTCGTCGGACGGCTCCGCGCAGCCGAGCGCGTCCGAGCAGGACACGTCGGCACAGAGCTGACATCTCCTCATCATCCGTACGACCGGGGGCCCGGATCACCAGAAGTGATCCGGGCCCCCGCCCGTGTCCGCGCCCCGTCGCCCCGCGTGCTCACGCCACTCTGCGCGGCAGCCGCAGGCTCAGCAGCGTCGTCAGGACCACCGCGGCCAGCTGCACCAGCAGCGTCATGGCCAGCGCGTCCCGCATCCCGGAGCCCGGGGCCAGGGAGAGGAACAGCGTGCCGAGCGTGGCCACGCCCAGGGCCAGCGCGGCCTGCTGAGTGGTCGTCATCACCCCGCCGCCCACACCGGCTCGCGCGGCCGGTACGTCGGAGAGCACGATGCGGAACAGGACGGGCAGTTGCAGCCCCTGTCCGAACCCCGCGATCGCGACCCCCGGCATCAGCCCCAGCACGCCGAGGCCCGACCACCGCTGCCACACGGTGAGCGCGAGCACCAGTACGCCCACCGCCTGGATCACCCCGCCCGCCGTCACGACCCGGCTGCCGTACCGCAGGATCAGTCGTGGACCCGCCAGGGACGCCACGAAGAAGGCCACCGCCATCGGGGCCATCGACAGACCCGCGGCCGCCGGGCCGAGCTCCAGCCCCTGCTGCAGCGCCACCGCGATCACGAACATGAAGCCGCCGAAACCGATCGAGAACGGCACCACCAGCGCCAGCCCGCGCCGCAGCGACTCCAGCCGCAGCAGACTCGGCGGCACCAGCGGGGTCCGCCCGAGCCGGTCGGCCCGCTGCTCGACCCGGTAGAAGGCGTACGCGGCGAACGGGAACAGGGCCAGCGAGGCCCAGGTCCACACCGGCCAGCCCGCGGCGCGCCCCTCCGTCAGCGGAGCCAGCAGCGTCAGCAGCGACACGGTCAGCAGCAGTGTGCCCGGTACGTCGATCGGCGCGGGTTTGTCGGAACGGGTCTCCGGCACGGCGCGGGCGGCCAGCACCAGCCCCACCGCCGCCACCGGAACGTTCACCAGGAACACCGAACGCCAGCCCGCGCTCTCGCCGAACACCGATGACATCGGGGCGGCGGCGACGAGCACACCGCCGAGGATCTGGCCCGCGACCATGGAGAGCCCGGCCGTCGCCCCGTACAGGCTCAACGCCCTCGCCCGCCGGTGCCCGGACGTGGCCGCCTGAATGGTGGCGAGCACCTGCGGCAGCATCAGCGCCGCCGCCGCGCCCTGCGCCACCCGTGCCCCGACGAGTGTCCAGGCGTCCGGGGCGAGCCCACAGGCGAGCGAGGTGATACCGAAGGCTGCGATCCCCAGCAGGAAGAGCCGCCGCCGTCCGGCCGTGTCGCCGAGCCGGCCGCCGAGTACGAGCAGCACGGCATAGGCCAGTCCGTAGCCGGCGACCACCAGTTCGAGCAGCGCGGGGCCCGCGTTCAGATCGTGGTCGATCGTCGGCAGGGCGACATTCACGATGAAGAAGTCGATCAGCGGCAGTGCCGCGCCGAGCAGCACGGTGAACAGTCCGAGTGCGCCGAGCACCGGAGTGGGGTGGTCGTGCCGCACCGCCCGGGCGGTGGTGGCGGATACTTCCGTCCGTACAGTTGATTCACTCACGCCGTCGAGAATCGCCGTCATCCGAGCCTGGTACCAGAGTGTCTTTATCCTGGTACAAGCAGCACCTGGCAGAGTGCCGGGCCGTTCGGCACGCTGGAGGTATGACGACGATGGCGAGCGAGTCGCCCGATGTACGCGTGGTGTCCGGGGCACCGGCTCCCCAGCGGCCCGATCCCTCCGAGCCCGACGTCCGGCGGCACGAACTCGCGGACTTCCTGCGCAGCCGCCGTGAGCGGATCACCCCTGAGCAGGTGGGTCTGCCCCGCGGTCCGCGGCGGCGCACCCCCGGCCTGCGGCGTGAGGAGGTCGCCCAGCTCTCCGCGGTCGGCGTCACCTGGTACACCTGGCTGGAGCAGGCCCGCGACATCCAGGTCTCGCCCCAGGTCCTCGACGCACTCGCCCGCGCCCTGCTGCTCGACCGCACCGAGCGCGGCCATCTCTTCTCGCTCGCCGGGGCCGTCGACCCGTCGCCCGGCGCGGACTGCCCGAGCATCACCCCGGCGCTGCGCGAGATGCTGCGGCAGCTGGACCCTGTTCCGGCCTGCATCCAGAACAGCCGGTACGACATCCTCGCGTACAACCGGACCTACGGGCGGCTGCTCTGCGACCTGGACGCCGTCGACCCCGACGACCGCAACTGCATGATCCTCTCCTACACCAACCCCCAGTGGCGCGCCGCCGTCGTCGATCTCCCCGAGATGAACCGGGTCATGGCCGCAAAGTTCCGCAGGTCGATGGCCGGACATCTGGCCGAGCCCGCGTGGAAGGCGCTCCTCGGCCGGCTGGAGGCGGTCTCACCGGAGTTCCGCGAGCTCTGGGCGCGGCACGAGGTGGTGGGCCCCGGCGGCCGGACCAAAATCTTCCGCAACGCCCATGTCGGACTGCTCCGCCTCGACCACACCGACCTGTGGCTCGGCCCCTCGCCCGGGCCTCGCATGGTGACGTACACACCCGCCGACGACGAGACCGCGCAGCGGCTGCGGCGCCTTCAGGCCCTGGAGTTCGCCGAGGCCTGATCCTCGACCGGGGCATCCGTCGGCGTCGCCAGCCGCTCCGCGGTCCGACGTGCCGTCTCCCGGGCCCAGTGCCCACTGGTCAGCGCCCCCACCAGCAGGACGCACACCCCGCACCCCGTGAGGACCCACCAGGCGGGCTTGCTCGCGTCCACGAACGCCGCCGCGTACGCGGCGCCCCGTGGGGACCCGGTACCGGCCACGCCGGCGGCCAGCACCGCACCGATCACGGCGACCCCGAGCGTTCCGCCGACCTGTCGGCTGGTCGAGGCGACCGCCGCCGCCACACCGGCCTGCGAGCGGGGCATCCCGGAGACGGCCGTATTGGTGATCGGGGCGTTCACCATGCCGAAGCCCAGGCCGAACAGCACATAGCCGGTGAACAGCAGGACGTTGTCCGTCTCCGCGTCGAACGCGGCGAACAGCAGCCCGCACGCCGTCATGGTCACTCCCGCGACGAGCAGCGACAGCCGCGGCCCCCGGCTGCCGACCAGCCGCCCGGACAGGGGTGCGCAGACAAAGGTCAGGGCGGCCATCGGGAGCATGTACAGACCGGCGTGCAGCGCGCTCAGACCGCGCACGTTCTGCAGATACAGCGTGTTGAGGAAGAGGAACCCGCTCAGCGCGGCGAACGCGCAGACCGCTATGGCGGTGGCGCCGCTGAACGGGGCGCTGTGGAAGAACCGCAGATCGATGAGGGGCTCGGGGCGCCTGGGCTCGTACAGCAGCAGCCCGACGACGGCGAAGGCGGCGAGCGCGGCGAACGTCAGGATGCGCGGCGAGGCCCAGCCCGCCGAGGGCGCCTCGATGATCGCGTACGTCAGCGAACCGAGCAGCGCGATCACCAGCAGCTGCCCCACGGGGTCGGGGCGGCGCGGCTTCGGGGCGCGCGACTCGGGGACGTACCGCCAGGTGAGCAGCAGCGCGACGAGACCGACCGGCAGATTGATCCAGAAGATCGACCGCCAGCCGACCGAATCCACCAGCAGGCCGCCGATCACCGGGCCCGCCGCCATGGAGATGCCGACGACGCCGCCCCACACCCCGATGGCGCGGGCCCGCTCACGGGGGTCGGTGAAGGTGTTGGTGATGATCGACATCGCGACGGGATTCAGCATCGAGCCGCCCACCGCCTGCACCATCCGGAACGCCACCAGCGACTCGAGGTTGGGCGCCAGGGAGCAGAGGACCGAGCCGAGGGTGAAGAGGACGAGTCCGATCTTGAAGATCTTCCGGCGCCCGATCCGGTCGGCGGTGGAGCCCGCGAGCATCAGCAGCGACGCGAGGACGAGGGTGTAGGCGTCGATCGTCCACTGCATGCCCGCCACAGTGGCGTGCAGTTCCTTCTGCATGGACGGCAGGGCGACGTTGAGGACGGTGTTGTCGAGGCTGACGATCAGCAGGCTCATACAGCAGATCGCCAGTACCAGCTGCTGTCGGCGGGGGCTCAGCTCGGGCATACATGGATAGTACGGTTAACTAACGAACTCTGCTGGCGGTCCGCTCCGCGCCGTACGCGACAATGGAGCAATGACCACGCTCGCCCCCTCGCCCCCGCTGCTCCGGATCGGCCCGCACACGGTGCAGCCGCCGGTGGTGCTCGCGCCCATGGCCGGTATCACCAACGCTCCGTTCCGCACCCTGTGCCGGGAGTTCTCCGGCGGCAAGGGGCTGTTCGTCAGCGAGATGATCACCACGCGCGCGCTGGTCGAGCGCAACGAGAAGACCATGCAGCTCATCCACTTCGACGCGAGCGAGACCCCGCGCTCGATCCAGCTGTACGGCGTGGACCCGGTCACTGTCGGCAAGGCCGTCCGCATGATCGTCGACGAGAACCTCGCCGACCACATCGACCTGAACTTCGGCTGCCCGGTCCCCAAGGTGACGCGCAAGGGCGGCGGCTCGGCGCTCCCGTACAAGCGGCCCCTGCTGCGCGCGATCCTCAACCAGGCGGTCTCCAACGCGGGCGGGCTGCCGGTCACCATCAAGATGCGCAAGGGCATCGACGACGACCACACCACCTACCTCGACGCGGGCCGGATCGCCGTGGAGGAGGGCGTGACGGCCGTCGCCCTGCACGGCAGGACGGCCGCGCAGCACTACGGCGGTACCGCCGACTGGGACGCCATCGCCCGGCTCAAGGAGCACGTCCCGGAGATCCCCGTCCTCGGCAACGGCGACATCTGGAGCGCGGACGACGCCCGTCGGATGATGCGCGAGACCGGCTGCGACGGAGTGGTCGTGGGGCGCGGCTGCCTGGGCCGCCCGTGGCTCTTCGGCGACTTGGTGAGCGCGTTCGAGGGTACGCGGACGCGGCGGGCGCCGGCTCTCCGCGAGGTCGCCGACGTCATGCTGCGGCACGCGACGCTGCTGGGGGAGTGGATCGGCGACGAGGCCCGCGGCGTGATCGACTTCCGCAAGCATGTGGCCTGGTACCTCAAGGGCTTCTCGGTCGGCTCCGAGATGCGCAAGAAGCTGGCGATCACCTCGTCGCTGGATGAGCTGGGCGGGCAGCTGCGGGAGCTGGACCTGGATCAGCCGTGGCCGGACGGCGCGGACGGGCCGCGCGGGCGCACCTCGGGCAACAACCGGGTCGTGCTGCCGGACGGCTGGCTGAAGGACCCGTACGACTGCGCGGGAGTGAGCGCGGACGCGGAGCTGGACACCTCGGGCGGCTGAAGAGGCGTCGCCGGGGGCCCGACCGGGGCCCGGTCGGGCCCCCGGGCCTTTCCGGGCCCTTCGGGTTTTCCGGGCTTCTCAGGCCCCTCACGCCCCTCACACCCCTTGTGTGCGACATCCCGTGAGTTCCCCTGAGCCCTGCGGAGCCCTTGTCCCCGTGGCCAGGGTGTTCTGTCTCCTTGGGGTGCTTTTCGAGCCGGTGACGTAACTTCAGGATTCTCGAAGCGTTCTCACTTCGTCCGATCAATCTGTGATCGGGGTAAGGCGAGGAGGCTCGGGTTGGCGCTGGCAGCCGTACGCGACCTGCGCGAGTTCCGCGATCCGGTCTCGGCGGAGGAACTGGAGCAGTTCGAGACCGACGTGCTCGCCGGGTTCGTTCTCGCGCGGGCTTCGGCGGGGCTGGCGGACGGCACCATCCGAGGAGACGTCGGGCACCTGGACCAGATGCGGGCCTGGTTCGGCCGGCCGCTGTGGGATATGGAGCCAGCCGACGCCGACGGGTACTTCGGGAAGGTGCTGCGGGGCTCGCCGAGCGGCACCCGGCTGGCCCGCGCGCAGGCGCTGACCACGTACTTCCTGTTCTTGGAACTGCGGCACAAGGTCGAGATCCACCGGATGACCGGTCGGGTCGTCGAGTGCCCGATCGATGAGATGAACCGGCCGCGGGGATCCAAGGACGCGGCTTTGCGGATCCCGCCGACCGAGCCGGAGATCAAGACGCTGTTCACTGGCTGGGGCGGCGAGCTGGCGACCTGCCGCAAGTTCGCCCCGACCGCGCGGAACTACACTGCATCGAAACTGATGTCGCAGGTCGGACTCAGGGTGAGCGAGGCATGCAAGCTCGACCTGGCCGACATCAAGTGGGAGCTGGGCCGCTTCGGCAAGCTCCATGTGCGGCACGGCAAGGGCGCCCGTGGCTCGGGCCCGCGTGAGCGGATGGTGCCGCTGATCAACGGTGCCGACCGCACGCTGCGGTGGTTCATCGAGGACGTCTGGGGCCAGTTCGACGACGATCACACTCGGCCCGGGGCCCCGCTGTTTCCTTCCGAGCGCAAGAACACCGACGGCTCCTCGCGCCGAGTCGGCGACGACGCCTTGCGTAACGGTCTGGCCTCCGCGGCGGAAGCCCATCTGCCCGGCTGGGCAGACACGCTGACGCCGCACGTCCTGCGGCACTTCTGTGCATCCGAGCTCTACCTCGGAGGGCTTGATCTGCTCGGGATCCAGGAGGTCCTCGGACATTCCTGGATCGCCACCACGATGCGGTACATCCACGTCCAGCAGACCCGGGTCGAGGACGCCTGGGTGTCCGGGCAGCAGCGGGCCGCGAAGCGGCTGGAAGGACTGATGGGATGAAGTGGAACCTGCGGCTGACCGCGGCGAACAAGGGGATCTGGAAGGCGTCCGAGCTCCAGCGGAGCCTGGCCGAGCACGGCTTGGTGATCTCGGCCGGGAAGATGTCCGGCCTGTGGTCCGGGCAGCCGGTCTCCCTCAAGTTGGAGGACCTGGACGTGATCTGTGTCGTGCTCAGCTGTGAGATCGGCGATCTGCTAATTCCCGAACCCGGGAAGGTCAGCCGCCCAGGTCAGCAGGCTGGAGTCCAGGAGGCCACGACCGGCTCGATGGTGGCCCCGGCCGTCGTGCCCAAGCGGCGCGACGGCCGTTCGCTGCCGCCTATGTGACCTGGCCGCCATCACCATGGGGAAGATCAGCGAGAACAAGCCGGCGGCCTCCTGCTCAGGCTGTTTCGCCTGGGGGCAGCTTCCCGGCCGGTTCTGCCGCGGCTGCTATACCTACGGCCAGCTGCACGCCGTCGGCGAGTGCGTCGGCTGCCAGCGGCAGGTCCCGGTCGATGACAAGCACGGCTACTGCCGTCTCTGCCGGGCTCAGGCGACCTGGGCGATCAAGGCCAGCGGCAAGGCTTCGGTGATCGAGCCGTACCTACGACGGGTGACCTGCCAGCAGCTGTTCTTCGCGAACCTCCAGCGACCCAAGAACGGCGGACCCCGGGTCGGCAAGGCCGGGCGGCGCGTCCTGAAGCGACCACCGGTTCCCGAACCGCACCGCGTGATCACCATGTCAACGCAACTGGCGCTGTTCACTGCCACTCGGGACTTCCGCCGGTTCGACCGGGAACTCCACGCAGACCTCGCCAACCCCTGGCTGGTCCGAGCCCAGCAGGCAGCCCGGGCCCTTGGAGAGGCCCGCGGCTGGAGCCGCTGGATCACCAGCGACGTGAACCGAGCCCTGGTCATCGTGCTGTCCGGCTTCCGCGAAGGTGAATCGATCCGATACTCCGAGCTCTTTCCGGCCCTACGAATCCGTGGGCTTCCCGTCGTGCGGACAGCCGAAGTCCTCGATCGCCTCGGCCTGTTCGCCGACGACCGGGCCCCCGCCGTCGACCGGTGGCTGGAGCGAAAACTCGACGGCATGTCGGCGTACGGGCTCTGATGCAGAGGTGCGTACGGGTTGATCTGCAGAGGTGATCCGGCGTGTCGGGCCGGGTCACGGGGCGGTGAGAGGAGC